>JAVVFE010000005.1:0-23695 GCA_032251175.1 Thermohalobaculum sp. | reverse complement strand
CCTCGGCGCAGGGGCCCAGGCGCGACGAGGGCGGGCGGATCAGCACGCGCTCGACCATCGCGGGGATGCCCTTGGCCTCGAGGCAGCTCACCACCGCCTCGCCGGTGCCGACCTCGCGGATCGCGGTCTCGGTGTCGAAGCGCGGGTTCGGGCGGAAGGTCTGGGCGGCCTGCTTCAGCGCCCTGGCGTCGCGCGGCGTGAAGGCGCGCAGCGCGTGCTGGATGCGGTTGCCGAGCTGGGCCAGCACGTCCTCGGGCACGTCGTCGGGCTGCTGGGTCACGAAATAGACGCCGACACCCTTCGAGCGGATCAGCCGAGCGACCTGTTCGACCTTGTCTATCAGCGCCTTGGGGGCATCCTCGAACAGCAGGTGCGCCTCGTCGAAGAAGAACACGAACCGCGGCTTGTCGGGGTCGCCGACCTCGGGCAGCACCTCCCAAAGCTCCGAGAGCAGCCACAGCAGGAAGGTCGCATAGAGCCGTGGCGCATGCATCAGCCGGTCGGCGGCAAGGATGTTGATGCGGCCGCGCCCGTCCGGCGTGGTCGCGATCATGTCGGAAAGCTCGAGCGCCGGCTCGCCGAAGAACGCCGCGCCGCCCTGGTTTTCCAGCACCAGCAGGCGCCGCTGGATCGCACCGACCGATGCCTTGGCGACATTGCCGTAGCGCAGCGACAGCGCGTCGGCGTTCTCACCCGCGAACACCAGAAGCACCTGGAGGTCCTTGAGATCGAGCAGCGCCAGCCCTTCCTCCTCGGCGAGGCGGAAGATGATGTTGAGCACCCCCTCCTGCGCATCGGTAAGCTCGAGCAGCCGGGCGAGCAGGAGCGGGCCCATCTCGGTCACCGTGGTGCGAATCGGGTGCCCCTTCTCGCCGAACAGATCCCAGAACGTGACGGGGAAGGCCCGGTAGCCGTAGTCGGACAGGCCGATCCGCTGGGCGCGCGCGATCAGCTTGGGATGCAGCGGGCTGGCCGGGTCGCCCGGTTCGGCGAGGCCGGAAAGATCGCCCTTCACATCGGCGAGGAACACCGGCGTCCCGGCGGCCGAGAACCCCTCGGCCAGGACCTGAAGCGTCACGGTCTTGCCGGTGCCGGTCGCACCTGCGACCAGCCCGTGCCGGTTGCCGTAGCCGAGCCGCAAGACCGACGGCGTGGTCTGGTCTTCACCGCCGCCGCCCAGAAAAATTGTCTCGTTATCGGACATTGGCCTCTCTCCCGCCTCGATTTCTCCGCAATTCCGGACTACCGTCAACAGCGTCTTAACTATTCTAGGCCATTCTGACCATGCGATGTGGCTCAGGGTTTTGAACACATCGCATTTCCTCCTCCCTGTCGACTTGGCCGCGCCATTGGCGCGGTTCTTTTTTGTGCAGCGCAGCGTGATCGCAGCCTGTTTTGGCTGCACCGGCGCGCGGTGATCCGCCGCCGGCACACGATCCCGAAATCCGACAAAATCGGCTGTTGACGCGGCGAATTATCGTGGCCAAAGATACTGTCTCGAACGGCGCGGCCGGTTCGACAGGGACAAGATCACTCACAACAATCTGCGGTCACCGCAACCAGGGGCGCCATGGCGCCCCTGAGTCGTTCACGGTCGTGTGCGATGCCAGCACGCGGCCCCCGGTCCCGGAATTTCGTTCGTGCGCGACCTTGATTTTGGGTGGCTGCGCTGGCAACTACAGAAACGTCGCAGGATACCCGCTGCGCCTGACACAGGACAGAGACCTTGAGACTTTTGACCGCATTCGCCGCCGTGACCCTGGTCGCGACCGGGTTTTTCGCGCCGTCCCTCGCGCAGCAGAAGGAGGTCGAAACCGCGACCCATGGCCAATGGACGGTCCGCTGTCTGGAAGGCACCGACGATTGCCGCATCACCCAGGTCGGCAAGAACGACAAGGGGCAGGATGCGCTGCTTGTCTCGGTCCAGCGGATCAGCGGCACCAAGACGAAGGATGGCACCGAGATCCCGGCGGCGTTGCAGGTGCAGGCGCCGCTTGGCGTGCTGATCCCCTACGGCGTGCGCCTGAAGATCGACGAGGGCGAGACCGCGCCGCTGGGCATCACCCGCTGCGTGCCGATCGGCTGCATCTCCGGCGCCCCGATGACCGCCGAGGCGGTCTCGCTGATGAAGAAGGGGACGGTGGCGAATTTCGCCTATGTCCTGCAGAACGAGATGGTGATCAAGATCTCGCTGTCGGGTTTCACCAAGGCCTACGAGTCGCTCAAACCGCAGCCGCGCCCGACGCAGTGACGCCTGCCGCCGCACCGGATCGCCGCAGTCGCGGCGCGGTCCGGGTGGCGCGACCGGGGCCGCCCCTCAGAGCCCGAACTTCTCGCGCAGTTCACGCAACTGCTCGAGCGCGCGCGGCAGCCGACGCACCGCCATCATCTGCTCGAGCGCCTTGCTGCGCGGCAGCGCCGGCACGCCCAGCATGACGCTTTGCGCCGCGGCATCGGTGCCGACCAGCGAGCCGCCCGCGACCACGACGTCGCTGCCGACGGTGATGTGATCGGCGACCCCGGCCTTGCCGCCAAGCACCACGCGGTCGCCGATCGTGCTCGACCCGGCGAGCCCGACCTGGCCGCACAGCATGCAGTTCTCGCCGATGCGGACGTTGTGGCCGATCATCACCAGGTTGTCGATCTTGGTGCCGGCCCCGATCACCGTGTCGGCGACCGTGCCGCGGTCGATGCATGTGTTGGCGCCGATCTCGACGTCGTCACCGATCACGACCGTGCCGAGCGAGGCAATCCGCCGGAGCGACAGGTTCCGGCTGTGGTCGTCGACGGCGCCGGTCGCCTTGGCCGCCTCGACGCTGCCGCGCTCGGGCGTGACGTAGGAGAACCCGTCGGCGCCAAGGCAGGCATTGGGATGGATCGACACCCGCGCCCCAAGCCGGACATCGCAGCCGATGCGCACGCCTGCGCGCAGGATCGCGCCGGGTCCGATCGCGGCGCCGCGCCCGATCGAGACATGCGGCTGGATGCGGGCGCCAGCCCCCAGGGTGACGCCGGCACCGATCACCGCGAAGGGGCCGATCCAGCAGTCCGCACCGATACTGGCCGAAGGGTCGATCACCGCGGTCGGGTGGATGCCGGGCGCGACATCCAGCGCCGGTTCGAACAGCCCGGTGATCCCCGACAGCGCCAGGCGCGCCCGCGGGGCGAACAGCGCCGCCTGAAATCCCAGCGCGCGCCAATCGGCCCCGGGCCACAGCACGGCGGCGCGGGCGCGACACGATGCGAGCGCCGCCGCGTAGGTCTTGGACATCGCCAGCGCGAGGTCATCAGGCCCCGCCGACGCAGGCTCGGCCGGCCGCTCGATCGCAAGCGCGAGATCGCCTTCGGCCTCGAGCCCCACCCGGGCGGCGATCTCTGCAATGGAATAGCCCATGCCCCCCACCCCGAAGCGTCTGTCTCGCGCTTCTTCTAGCCGCGCCGGGACATCACAGGCAAGCGCGGCCCGCTGACGCGGATCTGACCGTCAGCGCGGCGGCCGATACGCAGTTCCCTGCCGATGGCGCAGAGCGGCTGCGCCGGGGCGGCGCACGGAAGGCCCGAACCGGGTCGCAAGCCTGGCGGGAACGCCGCGCAATACCTCGCCCGGGATCAGCCGCCGGCCAGCGCGACCCCGGCCGCAGCCAGCGCAGTCATCACCAGCCGGTCGCGGCCATAGATGTCGCCGCGGAACTGCCGGTCGCCCGCGTCGTCGATCCAGGCGGTGCGATAGGTGATGTGGACGGGCACGTGCTGGTCGAGGTTCACATAACGCTCGCGGCCCGAGTCGAGCCAGGACTGGTAGGCTGCCGCGGGATCCGCCTCCTGATACGACAGCAGGAGATGCGCGAGTTCCGTCGGCTTCTCGACCCGCACGCAGCCATGGCTGTAGGCACGCACATCGCGCGCGAACAGGCGGCGCTGCGGCGTGTCGTGCAGGTAGATCGAAAAATCGTTCGGGAACATGAACTTGACCTTGCCGAGCGCGTTCTCCTCGCCGGGAACCTGCCGGATCGTGCCGGGAAAGGTCGACCGCGTGACCGCGTGCCAGTCGACCGCCCAGGGGTCGACGCCCTTCAGCACATAGCCCCGACGCTCGAGATAGCCCGGATCCTCGCGCAGCTTGGGCAGGAACTCGTTGACCGCGATCGAGCGGGGCACGAACCAGCTCGGGTTGATGACGAGATGGTCCATCTCGTCCGAGAATTCCGGCGTCTGGTTGGCGCGCGTGCCGACCACGACGCGCGACTGGAAGATCTCGCGCCCGTCCTCGATCACGCGCATCTCGAAGCCCGCGATGTTGACGACGATATGCCGCTGCCCGAGATCGCGGTTCAGCCAGCGGATGCGCTCGATGTTGACGGCGACCTGATCGGCCCGGAAGGCGGGCGAGAGGTTGAGCTGCGCAAGCGTCGCGGGCCCCACCGCGCCGTCCTCGTTCAGGCCGTGGCGGCGCTGGAAGCGGATCACCGCCTCGGCAAGGCCGGCGTCGAAGACCTGCGGGTCGGCCGCCCCGAATGCCTCGGCGGGGGCATCGCGCGCCACCGCATTGGCGGCGACGACGACGACGCTGCCGTTGTCCCGCGCCTGCGCGAGCCCGGGCTCGGAGGCGCCGATCGCCGCGAGGCGCGCCCGCAATTGCAGCACACGGGGTCCGGCGCTGCCCTCGCGCAGGGTCGGCCCGGCGTCGATCTGCGGCCCCCAGGCATCCGGCCGGGCGGCAAGGTCGCGCAACCGATCGAGCTCGCCCAGCAGGGCGGCGTATTCCGGCGTGCGGGGCGCGAGGCCGGCCAGCCAGGCGGTCGCATCGGGTGCCGCGGCGATCCCGCTCAGCAGGGCCGCGCGATCGGGCCGCGGCGGCGTCACCGCCATGTCGCGGTCGATCCGGCGCGGCGTGAGCAGGCCCGAGGACATGTCGCGGGCATAGTCGAGGAACGCGCGCGTCAGGGCGATCTCGCGCGCTGCCGGCATGCCGGAGCGGGCGGCATCGAGCCCCGCCGCATACCGGCGCGCCGGCAGCGCATGACGCGGCGCCTGGGCAAGGGCTGCAACCAGCGCCTGCCCGGCCGCAGTTGCCGTGCCGTCCGCCGCAAGCCAGACCGGCGCATAGGCGCGCGCGGCATAGACCTCGATCACATCGGGTTCGGCCGCGAAGGCACCTTCGACGGCGCGCCGCAGGTCGAGCGCCGATTCGCTCGCCGGGCTCGCGACGGCGGCAGTGCTGCGCACCTGCGAATAAGCAGGCAGCGCGGCCGACGCGCCGAGTCCCAGAACCGCCACCCCGGCCGCGCATCTGATCGCAGTCAGGAAAGGAAGCCTCATCGCATCACCAATGTTGCCTGCAAACCACAAATCGCATGTTCCTCTTTCATACCATACCATATGGGCCCAAATGCAGGCACGGCACCGTGATGCCGATGAATTTCCCGATGCCGTGTGAAAAATGCAGCATCCAGCACCGATCCGGCGCACAGCCCTGCCATCGATTCGGAGGCTGCGTTCAGGCTTCCGAAACCTTTTGGTGGCAGGTTTGCAACTTGGCGGGAAATTCGATCCATGGCATAAAATCTCTCAAAACAGGTGCGGGAATGTGACGAAGCTCACAGCGCCGCGCCAGAGATGGACAGTAACAGGCAAGACTCCCAACCCATGATCATGGATCGTCGCTTCTTTATCGCTGGCGCAGCCGCTCTCACGGCAGTCGTCGCCGGCGCCTCGCCCGCAGCCCCTGCCGTTCAACGCGGCCTGGGCAACTACCGCAAGCTCTCGCTGGTCAACAACCGCACGGGGGAATGGGTCAACAGCGTCTACTGGGTGGATGGCGACTACATCCCCGAGGCGCTCGACCCGATCAACCACATCCTGCGCGACTGGCGGCAGGACAAGACGAAGCGGATCGACCGCACGGTGCTGGACATCCTTTCGGCCACGCACGGGCTGCTGGACACCCCCGAGCCGTTCGAGATCGTGTCGGGCTATCGGACGCCTGCCACCAACAAGCTGTTGCGCAGCAAGAGCAAGGGCGTCGCCTCGAATTCCTACCACATCCGGGGCATGGCGATCGACATCACGCTGAAATCGCGCAGCGTGCGGCAGATCTCGGGTGCCGGGCTGTCGCTCAATGCCGGCGGCGTCGGCAGATACAGCCGCTCGCAGTTCGTTCACCTCGACTCGGGCCCGGTGCGCACCTGGGGCCGCTGAGCCGCGAACGGATCGGCGAAGGCCCCGACCGGCGGGCGACGGGGGCCGCGTTTCGCCAGGGGGCAGGTCGCATGGCGCCGCCGCGGCCGGCACCGCACCCGGCCGGCCGCGTGGACGGCGGCGCGGGCGGGCCGACCCCCAAGGCCGACCCTCAGCGCCGGATCGTGCCGTCGCCCTCGACCAGATACTTGAAGCTGGTGAGCTGTTCGGCCCCGACCGGGCCGCGCGCGTGCATCTTGCCGGTGGCGATGCCGATCTCGGCGCCCATGCCGAATTCGCCCCCGTCGGCGAACTGCGTCGAGGCGTTGCGCATCAGAATGGCGCTGTCGAGCCGGGCAAAGAACCGGGCGGCGGCGGCATCGTCCTCGGTCAGGATCGCCTCGGTGTGGCTCGACCCGAAGCGGCGGATATGGGCGATCGCCTCGTCCACCCCATCGACCACCCGCGCGGCGATGTCCATGTCGAGATATTCGCGACCCCAGTCGTCATCGGTCGCCGGCGTCACCCGCGGGTCGAGCGCCTGCACCGCCGCGTCGCCGTGCACCCGCACCCCCGCATCCAGCAGCGCCCGGATCGCCTCGCGCCCCAGCGTTCCGGCCACCGGCCGGTCGATCAGCAGGCATTCGGCCGCGCCGCAGATGCCGGTGCGCCGCGTCTTGGCGTTGACGATGACGCGCAGCGCCTTGTCGCGATCCGCCGCGCGGTCGAGGTAGACATGGCAGATGCCCTCGAGATGCGCGAACACCGGCACCCGCGCTTCCGATTGCACCAGCCCCACCAGACCCTTGCCGCCGCGGGGCACGATGACGTCGATGAACGCGGTCATCCGCAGCATCTCGGCCACCGCCGCGCGGTCGCGGGTCGGCACGCGCTGGATCGCATCCGCCGGCAGCCCGGCCGAAACCAAGCCCTTGACCAGGCAGGCATGGATCGCCCCGGAGGAATGGAAGCTTTCGGACCCGCCGCGCAGGATCGCGGCGTTGCCGGCCTTCAGGCACAATCCGCCGGCATCGGCGGTGACGTTGGGGCGGCTCTCGTAGATCACGCCGATCACGCCCAGCGGCGTGCGCACCCGGCGGATGTGCAGGCCCGAGGGCATGTCCCACTCGGCCATCACCGCGCCCACGGGGTCGGGCTGGGCCGCAACCGTCCGCAATCCGGCAGCCATCGCCGCGATGCGTGCCGGATCGAGCATCAGGCGATCAAGCATCGCGGGCGTCAGCCCCTTGTCCCGCCCATACGCCATGTCCCGCGCGTTGGCCTCGATGATGCCAGGTGCCGCATCGAGGATCGCGTCCGCCGCGGCATTCAGGGCCGCGGTCTTGGCCGCGGGCATCGCACAGGCAAGTTCGGTCGCGGCCGCACGGGCGCGCGCACCGATCTCGCGCATCATGCCCGCGATGTCGTCGGCATTCTGGTCCATCACATCCCCCAGATCACCATGTCGTCGCGATGCGCCAGCGCGGCGCGCCCGGGATGGCCCAGCACCGCCTCGATGCGGTCCGAGCGCACGCCAGCGATCAGGCGTGCCTCGGCGGTATTGTAGCCGCACAGCGCCGCGCCCACCGCCTCGCCCGCCTCGGTGACGATGGCGACCGGGTCGCCCCGCTCGAAGCTGCCCTCGACCCGCCGCACGCCGGCCGGCAGAAGCGAGCTGCCGCGCCTGAGCGCCGCCGCCGCGCCGCCGTCGACGACCAGGGTGCCCAGCGGCTTCATGCCGGCGATCCACTGCTTGCGCGCGGCCGCCGGCGTGCGCAGGGCGCGGAACCAGGTCGCCCGCGCGCCCTCGCGCAGCGCGCGCAGCGGGTGCAGCCGCGAGCCTTCCGTGATTGCCATGGCGCAGCCGCCCTGCATCGCGGTCTTGGCCGCGAGGATCTTGGTCTTCATGCCGCCCCGGCTGAGGCCCGAACCCGCGCCGCCCGCCATCGCCTCGATCTCGGCGGTGATCTCGGCGATCTCGGGCAGGTGGCGCGCATCCGGCACCTCGCGCGGGTTGGCAGTGTAGAGGCCATCGACATCCGACAGCAGCACCAGCACATCCGCCCCCGCCATCAGCGCGACCCGCGCGGCCAGCCGGTCGTTGTCGCCATAGCGGATCTCGTCGGTCGCGGTGGTGTCGTTCTCGTTGACCACCGGGATCGCCCCGAAGCCCAACAGCGCCTCAAGCGTCGCCTTGCCGTTCAGATACCGCCGCCGGGTCTGCGTGTCGTCGAGCGTCAGCAGAACCTGCGCCGTGCGGTGTCCAAGGGGCGAGAGCGCCTCCTCCCAGGCGCGCGCGAGGCGCATCTGCCCCACGGCGGCCGCGGCCTGCGCATGCTCCAGCGGCAGCGTCCCCGCCCCGAGGCCGAGGATGCCGCGCCCCAGCGCGATCGCGCCGGACGAGACCACCACCACATCGCGCCCCGCGGCGCGCTCGGCCGCGATGTCGGCGGCCAGACTTGCCAGCCAGTCGGCCCTCAACGCCTCGGTGGCAGCGTCGACCAGAAGCGACGAGCCGACCTTCACCACGATCCGGCGGCAGGTGTCGAGCGGGCTATGCGCCGCGACCTCGCTCAGGGTTGCCACGCGTCCGTCTCCTCGGCCTCGACCTCGGCGCCGCGCGCCTTCAGGATCTCGCGCCGCAGCAGGCGCAGCGCCTCGCGCACGCCCTGCCCCGTCGCGGCCGAGATGGTCCGGCGCACCGGCACCCCCTCCTCGCGCAGCAGGGTCATCAGGTCGGCCGCGTCTTCCTTGCCCAGCGCGTCGCACTTGTTCAGCAACACGATGCGCGGCTTTTCGGCAAGCCCGGCGCCATAGGCTTCGAGTTCGGACACCACCGTCTCGTAGTCGCCCAGCACGTCGTCCGAGGTGGCATCGACCAGGTGCACCAGCACGGCGCAGCGTTCGATATGCCCGAGAAAACGGTCGCCGATGCCGCGCCCCTCATGCGCGCCCTCGATCAGGCCGGGGATGTCGGCGAGCACGAACTCGGCGCCATCGATCTCGACCACGCCCAGATTGGGATGCAGCGTGGTGAAGGGGTAATCGGCGATCTTCGGCCGCGCGTTCGACACCGCAGCGAGGAACGTGGATTTGCCGGCATTCGGCAGCCCCACCAGCCCGGCATCGGCAATCAGCTTCAGCCTCAGCCACAGCGTGCGCTCGACCCCCGGCTGCCCCGGATTGGCCCGGCGCGGCGCCTGGTTGGTCGAGGTCTTGAAATGCAGATTGCCCCAGCCGCCATTGCCGCCCTTGGCCAGCAACACGCGCTGACCCAGTTCGGTGAGGTCGGCAATCACCGTCTCCTCGTCCTCGTCGAGGATCTCGGTGCCCACCGGCACGCGCAGGACGATGTCCTCGCCATTCTTGCCGGTGCGCTGCCGGCCCATGCCGTGCTGGCCGCTGCGGGCGAAGAAATGCTGCTGGTAGCGGAAGTCGATCAGCGTGTTCAGCCCGTTCACCGCCTCGGCCCAGACATCGCCGCCGCGCCCGCCATCGCCGCCGTCGGGGCCGCCGAACTCGACGAACTTCTCGCGCCGGAAGCTGGCGCAGCCCGGCCCGCCGGCGCCCGAGCGGATATAGACCTTGGTCAGGTCCAGGAATTTCATCGCGCGCCCTCCGCCTTGCGCCAGGACGCCCGGTCGAGCGCAAATTTCCGCACCATCACCGTCTCGCCGCGAGCGACCGAATACCCCTCGCCCTGCCCGACCTCGGCGAACCCCGCCTTCGCCAGCACATGGGCCGAGGCGACGTTCTCGGCCATCACGCTGGCGGTGAGGCGCACCGCGCCGGCATCGAACAGGTGGGCGACCAGCGCCGCCAGCGCCTCGGACGCATAGCCGGTGTTCCAGAACGGCGGGCCGACCCAGTAGCCAACCTCGCCGGTCTGCGGGCGATGCAGGATCACGCCCACGAGTTCCGAGCCGCCAATGGGCGTCGCATCGATCGCCCAGACGGTCTCGTCGGGCCGGCCGGCCACCCGCGCGGCAATGTAGGCCTGGG
The DNA here is from genome assembly GCA_032251175.1 of Thermohalobaculum sp. Lineage (GTDB taxonomy): Bacteria > Pseudomonadota > Alphaproteobacteria > Rhodobacterales > Rhodobacteraceae > Thermohalobaculum. The sequence continues at coordinate 13,516 of JAVVFE010000005.1, read as the reverse complement.
CCGCGCCGGGCGGATAGGGATGCGGGATCGAGGTGGTCATCCGCGCGACCCGGGGATCGGAGGCATATAGCGCCATCGGCCCCGCATCCGACGGGCGGAGCGGGCGCAACATCAGGCGCTGGGTCGCAATGGTCTCAAGTGTCATGGCGCGGCGCCTCCTCGCAGCGCCGAGAGAGGCGCGCACGCCCCCCGAATGCAAAAGGACCGGCCGACCGGCCGGTCCCTGGATCACGCATCACCCCGGGGCAAGGGCCGGTTACTCGGCAGCCGCGGCCGCCGGCACCACCGACACGAAGGTGCGGCCCTTGAGGCCCTTGTGGAACTTCACGTTGCCCACGGTCACCGCGAAGATCGTGTGGTCCTTGCCCAGACCCACGTTCTGGCCCGGCCACCATTTGGTGCCGCGCTGACGCACCAGGATGTTGCCCGGGATCACCGCTTCGCCGCCAAACTTCTTGACGCCGAGGCGCCGGCCGGCCGAGTCGCGGCCGTTGCGGGACGAACCGCCTGCCTTTTTATGTGCCATCTCTCGATCCTCCTCAGCCGGCGACGATGTCGGTGACACGCACCGTCGTCAGGTCCTGGCGATGGCCGCGCAGCCGCTTCGAGCTGTGCTTGCGGCGCCGTTTGTGGAAGGTATAGACTTTCGGGCCGCGGGTCTGCTCGACCACCTCGGCCTTGACCGAAGCCCCCGCCACGGTGGGCGCACCGACCGTGACGGTCTCGCCGCCCAGCATCAGGACCTCGTTGAATTCCACGGCCGCACCGGGCTCGCCGCCCAGCTTCTCGACCGTCAGTTCGTCACCGGCCGAGACGCGGTACTGCTTCCCGCCGGTCTTGATGACTGCAAACATCTCTCGTCGTCCTTCATCGCCGCGCCCTGTGGCGGCCCGCAGCCGGGCACTTGATGCGGGGCATTCCCCGCGCCGTCGGACAGCGCGCCCCGCAAGGGGCGATGTCAACCACCGGACAGGCGGCACGCCGGCCCGGAGAGCGGCGTTTATGCGGAGATCGGGTGCCCAAGTCAAGCCTTCGCCGACGCGGGCCGGGCCGGGCCAGCCGCTCGAGGCATGGCGACGGGACTGCCGCCGGGCCTGTGACCCGACCCTTGGAATTCTTCCTTGTTTCGCGGGCCATTGCGTTGGACTGGCGCCTCGAAACCCTGCGAACAGGCGCCGCGAACATCGATGTCGTTCACCAGACGCAGACGGCGCAGGGTCGAGCCGATGCGCCCGAACTCGCGCGTCATGCGCCAGACGCATCGGTGGCGAACCGGACGGACATATCGAAGGCAAAGCCCGTGATGAGGATGACATCCGCCATGGGCAAGCTGCCTGACCCTCACGCCGCGGAGCGACGGCGAGCGGCGCGCGGCGATCGAGGCGCGGCGGCACGCCCACCTGCGGGCAGGCGGGGAATATGAACGGGAAACTGGCACGCCCGCACATCAACCGGCGCGCGGCAAGAGCAGAAATCGGCGATTCCTCTCCGAGTCGATCGAAAGGGAAAAGCGCCGGGATCTGAACGGCGACGGCGAAAGCCGGCCCTGCCGCGCGGCAGTTTCGTTCAGTCAGCCACCGGCGTCGCTCAGGACCCGGTCCTCGAGCGAATGGCCGCGGCCGCGATCGACGCGGCCCACGCCGGCGCGGCCGCCCCGATACCGGGGGCCTTTCCCACCGCCGCTGTGGCCACCCGAATCGCCATGGTCGTCGCCCGAGTCGGTGTGATCGTGGTCGTCGCCGGTGTCGTGGCCACCGCTGCCGCCGCCAGGCGATCCCCCCGGGGTCAGGTGCCCGCCACCGCCAGCGCCGCCGCTGCCACCCGAATGGGTCTGGGCGGCAAGACCAAGCGGGCGCCCGGTGGCGAGAAGTCCGAGCGCCGTTCCGGCCAGCATCGCGCCGAACTGGCGCCGTGTGGTGCGCGAGTGTGTCATCTCAGCCTCCGTGCGCCGAAACGCGAAAAGGGGCGCGGCCCTCGGGACCGCGCCCGGCTTGCCTCAGTTCGACGTGAGTTGATCGACGGGAACCGAGTATTCGTGGATGTACTCGATCACGATCCGGGCATCCTCGGCTGCCGCGGTGAAGGCCTCGAGCGTCCCGCTCGCCGTCAGGTCGGTGCTGGCGAACACCGTCTCGTAGATGTTCACGTCGGTCGGAACCCAGGTTCCGTCCGCCTGCTGGATCAGCACGGTCGCGGTTGCATCGGCGAAGGTGTCCGAGCGGTCATAGCTGAAGCTCGAATAGTCGATGTCCGAGTAGGTCACGCTGCCGACCGTCACCGTCTGGATGGCAAGGAAGGCGTCAATATAGGCGATCTCGTCGACCGAGAACGGCGAGGTCTTGTCGGTCGCCGCCGCGAGGAAGGCCGGCGCCGCCTGAAGGTCCGCGATCGTCAGCGCACCGTCGACCATGAAGTCGAACTCGGTGCCCACCAGATCGTCCGGGGTCAGGTCGGGAATGCTGCCGGTGGTCATCAGCGCGACATAGATCGCGAGGTTCTCGAGCGGCGAGTCGATCGTCTTGGTGGTCTCGACGCCATCGACGACCGTGGTGATCATCAGGCGGCCCGAGGGGTCGAGCGCGAGCGCGGTCGCGGTCTCGAGCAGCGCGATCACCTCGTCGGCGCGGCGGTCGAGCACCTTGGTCGGCGCGCGGCCCACGTTGAGGCGGCCAAGCTCGACCTCGACGGCGAGGGTGGGGTCGATCGGCGCCCCTTCCGCGTCGAGCGGGATCAGGTTGCCCTCGGCATCGAGCGGCTGGACGAAGCCCTCGGGCGTCAGGATCGGCACGCCGTCCTCGTCGCGCAGGATCACGAACAGGTCGCCGAACAGGTCACCCCGCTTCGAGCCCGCGGTGCCGGGCTGACCGCCGGCGCCGGCCTTGCCGCCCTTCTCGCCAGCCCAGTCGGGACGGTCCGAGTCCTCGTCCGCCGCGCCGGTGATGTCGCGGAAGATGCCACTCAGCCCGCCGCCCTTGCCCTGGCCGCTGCCCGCACCGCCGGCGCCGCCGGCGCCGTGGCCGCCCTGGCCCTTCTGCTGCGCGCCCGCGCCCTGGCCGCCTGCGGCGAAGGCCGGCTCGGCGGGCGCTGCAAGCATCAGCGCCATTGCCGCGGTTCCTGCCAGAAGGGCGCCTGAAAGGCTCAAGATAAAGACCTTGATTGTCATGCTGTCAGCTCCTTGACCTGAATCTTTGGCCGCGAACGGATGCGTGCAAAGCCTTGCGCTGCATCTCTCGCGGCACGGTTGAGGTATCGGCGCAAACGCAATCGCCGGCGTTGATCGGAGTCAAATACCACACAATTTTTTTGATTTTATCGACGCCCTGCCCGGGCCGCTCAGAACCGGAAGGTCAACCCGACGCTGAACTGGTTCTCGGCCGGATCGAAACTTTCGGTCCCGGCACCGTTGACCACTGAAAACGCATCGTAATCCGTGCGTGTGTACTCGAGGTTGACATGCAGGTCGTCGGTGACCGGGAACTCGATGCCGCCGCCCAGCCTGAGCCCCACTTCCGACCGGGTGTTCGACACGTTGGTGCCGCCGACGCTGAAATCAGTGTCGAACCAGGTGTTGACGACGCCCGCCTTGGCATAGACCAGGACCGCGTCGTTGACGATGTATCCAGCCCGCAGCGCGCCGCCGACCGCGCCGCGCTTGTCGGCCGAGAACAGGCGGCCGTCGGGGTCGCGCTCGATGTTCCAGTTGGCGGTGCCGAACTCGCCCTCGATCTCGGCGCCCAGATAGATCGCGTCGAAGCTGTGGCCGTAACCGGCCATCAGGCCGCCGAAGGCGCCGCCGCTGCCCTGCCCGGCTTCGCGCAGGGTGGTGATGCCGGTGCCGCCCGAGGTCCGCTCGCCTGCGGTGTCGGTCAGCAGCACGCCATGCCCGACCCGGGCGCCGGCGTAGAACCCGCTGAAGTCGGCCGGCTGGGGCGCGCGCGCCTCGCGCTTGCCCAGGCTGTAGACGAGGCCGATGCGCGCCATCGATTCCATGTTCGCGAAGTTGTCGCTGCTGGCGCCCGCGCCGAAGTCGTAGTCGCCATACGAGGTGAGGAGGTATTCCATGCGCCCCGAGAAGCCATTGCCGATCGGGAACTCGGCCCCGGCGCCGCCGCGCAGCCCCAAGCGCCGCTCGGTCTGCGTTGCCGCCGCGCCGCCGGTGGAGGATGTCGTCTCGAAACGGGTGCCGACCGCCCCCGCCCGTCCATACAGCAGGACATCGTTGCGGGTGCGGAAGCCGACGATGGCGCTGCCGCCGATGCTGTCCTTGCGCTCGACACCGAAGGTCCGGTTCGAGGCATGGGTCCAGTCCGCGGCCCCCATGTCGCCGTCAAGCTCGACGCCCAGCAGGATGCTGCCGACATCGGCGCGGTAGCCGAGGAAGGCGCCGCCCAGGACGCCCGAGCCGGCGAAGTCGGCCGCGAGGCTGCCGCCTTGCTGCGGGTTGCCGCGCGGCCCCTCGAGCGCGGTGCCGAGCGCCCCGTGCCCGAACTGCACGCCGCCATAGAGGCCCTCGCCGCTGGCCGAGGCAAAGCCGGTGTCAGTGGTGTAGGCGGGATCGAGCGCCGCGCCGAGGCTGAGCATGAAGGTGTGGCCGTCGTAATCGGCGCCGGCGACGTCCGAGCTGCGCTGCTCGAAGGTGTAGTCGCCGTCGACGAAGACATTCGGGGTCAGGTGATAGCGCAGGCCGCCGCCGACCTCGGTCACATAGTCGGTGCGCCCGCTCTCCCGATAGTCGTTCTCGGTGAGGAAGGCATAGCCGATCACCGACAGATCGGGGGCGATGCGGTGCGAGACGTTGAGCCCTGTCGCCGTCGAGAGATAACCCGATGCGCCGGTGATGGTGGTCTCCTCGAGCGTGCGCTCGACCAGCCCCGTCAGCCGCGTGCGCGGACCCGGCCGCCAGGTGATCTTGCCGCCGAAATCGACCGCGGTGGTGCGGTCGAAGCGGGGATCGTCGTAGTCCTGCGACAGCAGGCCGATCAGTGCCTCGCCGCGCACGGGGCCAAGCTGGCCAGCGATGCCGACCGCCGCCTGCATGCCGTCCGAACTGCGCCGGAAGCCCGCATCATCAAAGCTGCGGTCATAGTCGCGCATGTCGTAGAGGCCCTGCAGGAAGACCTCGCGCCTGTCGTCGAGGTCATAGCTTGCCCGCGCGCCGAACTCGCCCATCAGCCGGTCGCGGTCGTTGTTGTCGATGATGCTGCCGCCGGTCGCCGAGACGTTGCCAAAATCGAACTGGCGCAGGTTCGCGCCGACCCGCAGGCCGAACGCACCGGTTTCGTGCGACACGCCGACAAAGGCGCTCGATTCGGTGTATTCGGTGGGCCTGGTGCCTTCGACGTCGTCGGCCGAGGACCGCTCCTCGTGCTGCCAGGCGTGATCCGCGCCGCCGAACAGGAAGGTCTCGGCGCCCAGGTTCACTCGCCCCTCGCCACGCAGCAGGAAATCCTCGTAGTCCTCGCCCGACTCGCGGGCATGGACGCCGATCTCGCCCGACGCCGTGAAGCCGAGGCGGTAGGTCTCGGTGCCGCCTTCCAGCTTCACCTCCGGCTCGATGACCGTGATGAAGTCGCCGCGCTTGTCGTTCTCGGTCGAGAAGATGTTGTCGTCATACGTCTCGCCGACCGTCAGGCGGGCATCGAGGTCCCAGTCGCCACCGATGGGCGCCCGATCCTGTGCAATTGCGGCCGCGCTGACGCTGGCCAGCAATGCCGCAAGCCCGAAGGGTGTGCGGCTCCCGAATTCCGTGTTCACGATTTTCCCCTTGCCGTCCATGTGATGACGCGCGGCGCGCAGCGACAATGCACATAAGAAACATGGAGATTAAGCCCTGACAAGCGGACACCCCGACACCCCGACAGTATGTCGCGCCACAGCACCGGCAGAGGCTTTGGCGACAATGGCCGCGCACCTGACCCGACCCACGCCCTGCCTGGCTATGACGACACCCGGCTCGAGTTGGCGCTTGAGGCGCAGGATGCCCGCGTTGCGTCGATCGAGCGCGACGCCCCTGCCGTCGTGCGCCTGCCCGTCAGTGGTCGGCCACCAGATGCCCGCCGCCGGTGTCGCGCAGGCGCACGCGGTCGGGCGCGACACCCACGGCATGGACAGGGCTGGGGACCTCGCCCGACAGCCGCGGGGTCGCGACGCGTCGATCAGGCGCCGCGTGTAGGGGTGCTGCGGATCGCGGAAGACCTGCGCGCGGCTGCCCGTCTCGACGATCTGCCCCAGATACTGAGCTACTCCCCGATCTTTGGACAGTTTCCGGGGTAAGTTAAGCTACTTTTTGCACCTGCTGATCGGGTTGGGTTTCGTTGATAGCCCGGCGGTAGAACACGGCGGGCGGGCGAGCCATGTGCGCACCGTGCGGGCCGACAGAGCCAAAGCGCGCACCACCTCCGCGGTGGTCTGGTTCACGGCGATCCGGGCGACGATCTGCTCTCGACTGTGGACAGTGAGACGGGCACGATGGTGAGGGCTGTTCTCCCTTGATGTCCGCGGCTGGAGTTTGGCGCTTGCAGCCTGACTCCGAACCGAGAGAACAACATCCTGAGACTTCACAGCGAGGCCAGCTTTGTGCAGCACCGGGAGGGGGCAGATGGCGATGCGGACAGCGATCGGGCGCGCGGCGCTTGTTGCCATTCTGGCCCTGGGCCTCGGCGTGCCGGCCGCGGCCGATATCGCCGAGATCACCGGCACCGTGAACTGGACAGACGGCACGCGCGTGCCGCCCGGGGCGCATGTCACGGTCCGGCTGGTCGATGTGGGGGCGGCGCCCGATCCGGTCGAGCTTGCCACGATCCTGCTCGAGCCGGGCGAGAAGGCGCCGCTGGTCTTTCGCATGACCTATGACACGGGCCTGATCACGTCGCAGGGTAGCTATCGGCTGACCGCGACGATGTCGGTGGGCAAGCTCGCGCTGATGCAGAGCCTGCGGGCGACGCCGGTGCTGACCGTGGGCGGCACCGCCGATCCCGAGATCCTGCTGGAGCGGGTGGTGATCGCCGGCACCGGGACCGGTGCCAGCCCGTTCGGGCGGGAATGGCTGGTACGCTCGATCCTCGACGAGCCGGTCACCGGCGCCGTGCGCCTGTCGCTGGTGCTGGGCGAGGACGGGACGGCGAGCGGCTCGACCGGCTGCAACGACTTTCGCGGCAGTATCGAGACCTCGCCCGAGGTGCTAACCTTCGGGCCGCTGCTCACCACCCGGCGCGGCTGCTCGACCCCGATCAGGACCATCGAGAAGCGCGCGCTGAGGGCGTTTCGCGACGTGCGGGGCTGGCGGATCAACGGCGACGAGCTGTTGCTGACCGACGCCGTGGGGACCGTGATGATGCGGCTGACCGAGGGGCGCTGAGCGCGCCGCCTACCGGTCGGGGATCAGCGCCGAGCGGGTGATCAGCCACTCGCCCTGACGGCATTCGAGGATGTTGAGCGAGGTTCCGCCCTCCTGCACCGGCATCCCGTCGGGGCCGTCGACGATCACCGACCAGTGCAGCAGGCAATAGGCGTAGAGCCCGTCGGAGTGCCACTCGATGAGGTCGTAGCGCTTGTCGCGCTCGCTCTCGTCGAACCACTCGACATGGGCGGTCTGGATCGCGGCGCGGCCGGTCACGATCGGCTCGAAGGGGGTCAGGATCACGCCATCGGGCGCGAACACCGCCGCGCAGCCGCGCGCGTCTTGCGCGTTGTAGGCAGCAAGATAGCGCGCCACGAGGGATCTGAGCTGGTCCTCGAACCGCATCGGCACACCCCTTTCACCCCGGAAAATATCGCACTGAATGGCACAGACCGCCAGATGGTTGCGCAGAACGCAAAAACCCCGCAGCGGCGCTGCGGGGTTGATGGCGGGTCGTGCGGCCGCGGCAGACGCCGCCGGGCGGCGCGGGGGCTCAGCCCTCCTGCGCCTCCTCCTTCTCGCGGACGATCTCCTTGCCGGTCTCCTGGTCGACCACCTTCATCGACAGGCGGGTCTTGCCGCGATCGTCGAAGCCCATCAGCTTGACCTTCACCGACTGGCCTTCCTTCACGATGTCCTTCGGGTTCGCGCCACGCTCGTTCGTCATCTGGGAGACGTGGACGAGGCCGTCACGCTTGCCGAAGTAGTTCACGAAGGCGCCGAAATCCATGATCTTGACGATCTTGCCGGTGTAGATCCGGCCGACCTCGGGCTCGGCGACGATCGAGTTGATCAGCTCGCGCGCCCGCTCGATGGCGGCCGCGTCCGGCGAGGCGATCTTGATCACGCCGTCGTCGTTGATGTCGACCTTGGCGCCCGATTCCTCGACGATGCCGCGGATCACCTTGCCGCCCGAGCCGATCACTTCGCGGATCTTTTCGGGGTTGATCTGCATGGTCTCGATGCGCGGCGCGTGGATCGAGAACTCCTGCCGGCCGGCGGTCAGGGCCTTGGACATCTCGCCCAGGATGTGCAGGCGCGCATCCTTGGCCTGCGCCAGCGCCTGCTTCATGATCGCCGGCGTGATGCCCGCGACCTTGATGTCCATCTGCAGCGAGGTGACCCCCGACGAGGTGCCTGCGACCTTGAAGTCCATGTCGCCCAGGTGATCCTCGTCGCCGAGAATGTCGGTGAGCACGGCAAAGCGGCCGTCCTCCTCGAGCACCAGGCCCATGGCGACGCCCGCGACCGGCGCCTTCAGCGGCACGCCCGCGTCCATCATGCTGAGCGACGAGCCGCAGACGGTCGCCATCGAGGACGAGCCGTTCGATTCCGTGATCTCCGACACGATGCGGATGGTGTAGGGGAAATCGGTCGGCGCCGGCAGCACGGCCTGGAGCGCGCGCCAGGCGAGCTTGCCATGGCCGATCTCGCGCCGTCCCGGAGGGCCCATGCGGCCCGCTTCGCCGACCGAATAGGACGGGAAGTTGTAGTGCAGCAGGAACCGCTCGCGCCAGTCGCCTTCCAGGCTGTCGACGATCTGCTCGTCGTCGCCGGTGCCCAGCGTGGTCACGATCAGGCCCTGCGTCTCGCCGCGGGTGAACAGCGACGAGCCGTGGGTGCGAGGCAGGATGCCGACCTCGCACTGGATCGGGCGCACGGTCACGAGGTCGCGCCCGTCGATGCGCTTGCCGGTGTCGACCAGATCGCCGCGCAGCACCGCCGCCTCGAGGTCCTTGAGGCAGGACTTCAGGGTATTTTCGGCCGCAAGCTCCTCCTCGGTCAGCCCGGCGAGGATCGCCTCGCGAGCGGCCGACAGCGCGCTCTGGCGCTCCTGCTTGTCGCGGATCGCGAAGGCCGCGCGGACCTGCGCCTCGCCCAGCGCCTTGACCTTGGCAAAGAGCGCCGCGTTGTCCTCGGGCTGGAAGTCGAACGGCTCCTTGGCCGCGTCCTCGGCCAGGTCGACGATCAGATCGATCACCGGCTGCATCTGCTCGTGGCCGAACACCACCGCGCCCAGCATCTCATCCTCGGACAGCTCATAAGCCTCCGATTCGACCATCATCACCGCGTCCTTGGTGCCGGCGACGACCAGGTTCAGGCGCTGGTCGGGGTTGTCGCACAGCTTCTGCATGTCCTCGACCCTCGGGTTCAGGACATACTTGCCATCAACGAAAGCCACGCGCGCGGCCGCGATCGGCCCGCGGAACGGCACGCCCGAGACGGTCAGCGCCGCCGAGGCCGCGATCATGCCCAACACGTCAGGATCGTTCTCCAGGTCGTGGCTCAGCACCGTGACGATGACCTGGGTCTCGTTCTTGAAGCCCGGCACGAACAGCGGGCGTATGGGGCGGTCGATGAGGCGCGAGGTCAGCACCTCCTTCTCGGTCGGTTTGGCCTCGCGCTTGAAGAAACCGCCAGGGATCTTGCCGGCGGCGTAGTATCGCTCCTGATAGTGGACGGTCAGGGGGAAGAAGTCGAGGCCCAGCTTCGGCTTCTTCTCGTAGACGACGGCGGCCATCACCGTGGTCTCGCCGAGCGTCGCGACCACCGCGCCGTCGGCCTGGCGGGCCATTTTGCCCGTTTCGAGGACGAGCGTCTCGTCGCCCCACTGCATTTCCTTGCGTACGATCTTGAACATTCCGTTTCCTGTTCCCGGTCGGCACCCGTATGGCCCGACCCGCCTGTCGCGCCCGATCGGCGCGGCCCCTTTCGCTTGATCCTGACGCGGCCCGCCGGGGCGTGACGGATGCGTCGTCGGACATGAATGCCCGCGTTTCGGGACGGGCGCGCGGCCCTTGGTGCCCCCGGGCGGCGGACCCGCCCGTCATCTCGGCTCCGCCGGGCGGCGCGTGGCAGCCGGGCGGACTGTGCAATCACCCGCCGGTACGGCGCGCATTGCCCTGAAATGGTGCGGCGCGGCCCATGCCGGGCCGCGCCGCATCGTCGCGGGTCGTCAGCGGCGGATGCCGAGACGCCCGATGAGGTCGCGATAGCGCGCCTCGTCCTTGCTCTTGACGTAGTCCAGCAGCTTGCGGCGCTGGCTGACCATCTTCAGCAGGCCCCGGCGCGAATGCTTGTCCTTCGCATGGGTCCTGAAGTGGCCGGTCAGGTTCGAGATGCGCTCGGTCAGGATCGCGACCTGAACCTCGGGCGAGCCGGTATCGCCTTCCTTGGCGCCGTATTCCTTGATGAGCGCTTCCTTGCGCTCGGGCAGGATCGACATCGGGTGACTCCTTCGTCGGTTGTCAGAGGTTGAACACCCGGTCCGGATGCAGAAGGCCCGCCCGGAAAACACCGATTGCGACGGGTTGCCCCTGGCATTCCGCCCATGCGATGTCCCCGTCGGCGAGCGCTGCGCCCGGCACCGGAACACCCTGCCCCTGTCGGAGCAGCGCCGCGATCGCTTCTGGCACGGCCAGGGCCGGGATGTCGTCCAGCCCGGTCGCAACCTTCAGCAGATCAACGGTGGCGCCCTCATGCCCGATTTCGTCGAGCATTTCAAAGGGAATCGCATCCGCCAGTGTGAACCGCCCGCTGGCAAGGCGGCGCAGCGCCGAGACATGGCCATGGCAGCCCAGCCGCGCGCCAAGGTCGCGGGCGATGGAGCGCACATAGCCGCCCTTGCCGCAGGTCATCTCGATCTCGGCATGGTCGGGGTCGGGGCGGGCGACCAGCGCGAGGCGGTGGACCCGCAGAGGGCGGGCCGCGAGGTCGAACTCCTCGCCCTCGCGCGCCAGGTCATAGGCGCGCTCGCCCGCCACCTTGACCGCCGAGAACCGCGGCGGGGTCTGCAGGATATCGCCCTCGAAGCCCCTCAGCGCCGCGCGGATCTTGTCGTCCGAGGGGCGCGCGTCGCTCGCGGCGATCACCGCGCCCTCGGCGTCGTCGGTGGTGGTGGCCTGCCCCAGCCGCACGGTGAAGCGGTAGGTCTTGAGCCCTTCCTGCGCCAGCGCGACAGTCTTGGTCGCCTCGCCGAAGGCCACCGCCAGCACGCCGGTGGCGAGCGGGTCGAGCGTGCCGGCATGGCCCGCCTTCTGCGCCTTCAGCGCCCAGCGCGCCTTGTTGACCACGGCGGCCGAGGTCACCCCCAGCGGCTTGTCGATCACCAGCCAGCCATGGACCGGATTGCCCTTGCGTCGCCGCGCCATGCCTTGTGCCCGTCCCGTGAGATCCGGCCGCCCTCCTATCGCGGCCGCGGGCGCAGGGAAACCCCCGCAACCGGCGATGCGGCCCGCAGCTCCGCGCGGGCGGATGCGTGCCACGGGCGCGACAGCGGACGCGCGGCTTCGCGGCGGCCCTCGCGCCGGGAGGCGCGGCTCTTGACAACCCTCGCGCCGAAGGCGCGGCCCCCTAACGACCCTCGCGCCGAAGGCCCGGCCCTCAGCGGCCCTCGCGCCGCCAGGCGCCGAGGAACAGCAGGCCGGTCATCAGCGCGGCGAGCCAGACCGGCAGGAGCGGGCTCTGCCGCACGCCGGTGACGCGATAGGCGTCGCGGTCCAGCAGCCCGACCCAGCCGCGGCCCTGCGCCCGGCGACCCTCGGCCACCAGCCGCAGGTCGGGCACGCCGTCGGACAGCCAGCGCACGTCGCCGCCGGTCGCCGCGGCCAGCGGCGCCAGCAGATCGGCGCTGGCCAGCGGCTGCTCGTATTCCTTCGGGCTGGGCGGGCCGACCGCGGCGACCGCGCGCGCGGGGCCGTCGCTGAAACGCCACAGCCCTTCCTCGGCGGCCTCGATCGCAGCCTGCCAGCGGCCCGGCGCGGCCTGGCGCAGCCCGATCTCGAGCGTCGCACCCGATGGGGTGACGGCGCCGACGGTCTCGCGCGGGGCTTCGGCCAGCGTCCGGCGCTCGATCAGGATGCGCGTGCCCTCGGTGCGGGCGAACAGCGCCTCCTCCTCGAGTTCCGGCTCGCGCATCAGCCAGTGCGCGGTGCGGCGCAGCAGGTCGGCCTGCGGCCCGCCGCCCTCGTAGCCGCGGCTCCACAGCCAGGCATGGTCCGAGGCGAGCAGCGCCACCCGCCCCTCGCCCACCCGGTCGAGGATCAAGAGCGGGCGGCGGTCGACGCCTTCCATCACCGCGTCGCCGCTGCGCTGGGCGATGTCGACATGCCTGAGCCACCGGCCCCAGCGCGGCCCGCCATCGGCGGCAAGGCCGGCCGCTTCCTCGAGCCCCGCGGTCACCGGGTGGCGCTGGCCGAGCGGGCTGACGCGCGGCAGGAAGGAGCGCTCGAACACCTCCATCGTGGGTTCGGCCGGCAGGATCTCGCCCAAGGGGGTGCGCGCGAGGCTCTGCGGTCCGGAGAAGGCCGCCCCCGACGACACCATCACCGCGCCGCCGTCGCGCACATAGCGCGCGATGTTGGCGAGATAGGCGCTCGCCAGCACGCCGCGCCAGCGGTAGCGGTCGAACACGATCAGGTCGAAATTCGCGATTTTCTCGAGGAACAGCTCGCGCGTCGGGAAGGCGATCAGCGAAAGTTCCGACACCGGCGTGCCGTCCTGCTTGGCGGGCGGGCGCAGGATGGTGAAGTGGATCAGTTCCACCGTCGGGTCGGACTTCAGCAGGTCGCGCCAGGTCCGCCCGCCGGGATGCGGCTCGCCCGAGACCAGCAGCACCCGGAGACGGTCGCGCACGCCGTTGACGGTCGCGATCAGGCGGTTGTTGCGCCCGGTCAGCTCCTCGGTCAGGACCGGGAGCTGGATGTCGACGACCGTGGGGCCGCCGTGCTCGATGGCGATCTCGACCTCGGTCTCGTCGCCCAGCATCATGCGCAAGGGGCGCGTGCGGCCGCCGTCGACCGAGACCTGCGCGGTCACCGCGGCGCCGAGGCCCGGCGGGCGCGTGCCTTGCGCGAGCGCGCGCAGGCGGAAGGTGACGCTTTCGCCGACGATACCGAAGGCCGGGCCGTTGGTCATCTCGAGCCGCAGGTCGAAGCCGTCGCGCGCGCCGGCGATCAGGGCATGGACCGGGGCGGGGAAGGTCTCGATCCGGCCGGCGTCGTGGATCTGGCCGTCGCTCAGCAGCACCGCGCCGGCGATCCGGTCGGGCGAGACGCGGGCCGCCGCCTCGTCGAGCGCGCTGAGCAGCCGGGTGCCGCGGTTGCGGCCGCCGGTGTC
>JAVVFE010000004.1:0-26206 GCA_032251175.1 Thermohalobaculum sp. | reverse complement strand
GATCCTGGGCGTGGCGCGGATGAACCGGGTGCTCGACATCGACTACCCCAACCGCGTGATCCGGGTGCAGACCGGCATGACCAACCTGTCGGTCACCGGCGCCGTGCAGGGCGATGGCTTCTTCTACGCCCCCGACCCGTCGAGCCAGCTTGCCTGCGCCATCGCCGGCAACATCGCGATGAATTCGGGCGGCGCGCATTGCCTGAAATACGGCGTCACCACCAACAACCTGATGGGGGTGACCATGGTCACCGCCGCGGGCGAGGTCGTCGAGATCGGCGGCGCGCATCTCGACCCCGCGGGCTATGATCTGCTGGGCCTGATCTGCGGCTCGGAGGGGCAACTCGGCATCGTCACCGAGGCGATCCTGCGCATCCTTGCGACGCCGGAAGGCGCGCGCCCGGTGCTGATGGGCTTCGCAAGCTCCGAGGTCGCGGGCGCCTGCGTCGCCGACATCATCCGCTCGGGCGTCATCCCGGTTGCGATCGAGTTCATGGACCGCCCCTGCATACACGCGACCGAGGCGCACGCCAAGGCGGGCTATCCGCTCGATGTCGAGGCGCTGCTGATCGTCGAGGTCGAGGGCTCGGACGCCGAGATCGAGGCGCAGCTTGCCACCATCAAGGCGGTCGCCGCCCGACATTCGCCGATGGTGATGCGCGAGTCGACGTCCGAAGCGGAATCGAAGGCGATCTGGCTGGGCCGCAAGTCGGCCTTCGGCGCGATGGGCCAGCTTGGCGACTACATCTGCCTCGACGGCACGGTGCCGGTGGCCACGCTGCCCGAGGTGCTGCGCCGCACCGCCGAGCTGGCGACCAAATACGGGCTCGGGGTCGCCAACGTCTTTCACGCGGGCGACGGCAACCTGCACCCGCTGATCATCTTCAACGCCAACCAGCCGGGCGAACTGGCGAAGGCCGAGGCGTTGGGCGAGGATCTGCTGAGGCTGTGCGTCGATGTCGGCGGCTGCCTGACCGGCGAGCATGGCGTGGGCGTCGAGAAGCGCGATCTGATGCTGCACCAGTATCGCCCGGCCGATCTGGAACAGCAGATGGCGGTGAAGGATGTGTTCGACCCGGGCTGGATGCTGAACCCGGCCAAGGTCTTTCCGCTTGCGATCTCGGCGAGCCGCCGCGCCGGTCTCTGACCGCCCCCGCTCACCCCGACGGCCCCGCGCTTGACGCGCGCGCTCACGCGCCCCGGAGACCGACCCATGACCACGCTGACACCCGCCTCCGAGGCCGACCTGGGCGAGGCCATCGCCCGCGCCGCGGCCGCCCGCACGCCGCTCGAGATCGCCGGCGGCGGCACGCGCCGCGCGCTCGGGCGCCCGGTGCAGGCCGACGCCGTGGTCTCGACCGCGGCGATCCGCGGCATCCGGCTCTACGAGCCCGGGGCGCTGACGCTGGTGGTCGCGGCCGGCACGCCGCTGGCCGAGATCGAGGCCGCCCTCGCGGCCGAGGGCCAGCGCCTGCCGTTCGAGCCGATGGACCACCGCGCCCTGCTGGGCAGCACGGGGGAGCCCACGATCGGCGGGGTCGTCGCCTGCGGCATCTCGGGGCCGCGCCGGATCCAGGCCGGGGCCTGCCGCGATTCGATGCTTGGCGTGCGCTTCGTCAACGGCCGCGGCGAGGCGGTCGCCAATGGCGGGCGGGTGATGAAGAACGTCACCGGCTATGACCTCGTGAAGCTGATGGCCGGGAGCTTCGGCACGCTGGGGGTGCTGACCGAGGTCGCCTTCAAGGTGCTGCCGCGGCCCGAGCGGGCGCTGACGCTGGTGCTCGCGGGGCTCGACGACGCGCGCGCGGTGGCGGCGCTGTCGGCGGCGGTCACCGCACCCTTCGACGTCAACGGGGCGGCACACCTGCCCGCCGCGGACGGCGCGCCCGCGCGCACGCTGCTGCGGGTCGAGGGGCTGGGGGCGCAGGCGGAATACCGCGCGGCCTCGCTCGCCCGCACGCTCGCGCCGTTCGGCGCGGCCGAGCGGGTCGAGGGCGCGGCGCACGCGGACCTGTGGCGCCACGTCCGCGACGCCGAACGCTTCGCCGGACGCAAGGGGGCGGTGTGGCGGGTCTCGCTGCGGCCCTCGGACGCGCCCGGCGCGGTCGCGCGGATCCGCGGCGCGACCGGGGCCGATGCCTTCTTCGACTGGGCAGGGGGGCTGGTCTGGCTGTGCCTGCCCGACACCGGCGATGCCGGCGCGGCGGCGATCCGGGCGGAGACGGCGCGGCTTGGCGGCCATGCGACGCTGGTCCGCGCGAGTGCGGCCACCCGCGCCGCGGTCGAGGTGTTCGAGCCCGAGCCCGCGGTGCTGGCCCGCATCTCGGCCGGGCTGCGCGCGAAGTTCGATCCCGAAGGCATCCTGAACTCCGGCCGGATGAGGGCCTGACGACCATGCAGACCATGTTCACCGACACCCAGCTTCAGGTGCCCGAGATCGCGCGCGCCAACGGCATCATCCGCAAATGCGTCCATTGCGGCTTCTGCACCGCGACCTGCCCCAGCTATCAGGTGCTGGGTGACGAACTCGACAGCCCGCGGGGGCGGATCTACCAGATCAAGGAGATGCTGGAGAACGGGCGCCCGGCCGACGAGAAGATCGTCAAGCATATCGACCGCTGCCTGAGCTGTCTGGCCTGCGTCACGACCTGCCCGTCGGGCGTCGACTACATGCACCTGGTCGATCACGCGCGCGAGCATATCGAGCGCACCTATACCCGGCCCTGGCACGACCGGGCGCTGCGCCGGGTGTTGCAGATGATCCTGCCCTATCCCGGGCGCTTCCGGCTCGCGCTGGCGGCGGCCAAGCTCGCCCGCCCGCTGCGCCCGCTGATCCCCGGCAAGCTGGGGGCGATGCTCGACATCGTCCCCCCTCGGATCGAGCCGCCCGCCCGGCACGACGAGCCGCAGGTCCACCCCGCCCGCGGGCCGCGCAAGGGGCGCGTGGCGCTGATGACCGGCTGCGCGCAGAAGGCGCTGAACGCCGACATCAACGCCGCCACCATCCGGCTGCTGACGCGCCACGGCTGGGACGTGGTGATCGCCGAGGGCGCCGGCTGCTGCGGGGCGCTGACCCATCACATGGGCAAGACCGAGGCGAGCCACGCCTTCGCCGCTGCCAACATCGGCGCCTGGATGCACGAGGTCGAGGGCCTGGGGCTGGAGGCGGTGATCATCAACACCTCGGGCTGCGGCACGACGGTGAAGGATTACGGCTGGATGTTCCAGGACGACCCGGCGATGGCGGGGCCGGCCGCCACGATTGCCGGGCTGACGCGCGACATCACCGAGTTCATGGCCGCGCACGGCCTGGCCGAGCCGATCCACGCGGCGCCGCTGCGGGTGGCCTATCACGCCGCCTGCTCGCTGCAGCACGGCCAGAAGGTCACCGAGGCGCCGAAGAAGCTGCTGCGGGCCGCGGGCTTCACCGTGGTCGAGCCGCGCGACGCGCATCTGTGCTGCGGCTCGGCCGGGACCTACAACCTGCTGCAACCGGCGATCGCGGGCGAATTGCGGAAGCGCAAGGTCGCGACGCTGGAGGCCACGGTCCCGCAGGTGATCAGCGCGGGCAATATCGGCTGCATGATGCAGATCGGCTCGGGCACCGGGGTGCCGGTGGTGCATACCGCCGAGCTGCTGGACTGGGCGACCGGCGGGCCGGTGCCGCGGGCGCTGGCCGCGCGGATGCCGGCGCTGGTGGCCGAGTGAGCCGGGCGCGGGCGGCAGGGCTGGCGTGCAACCGGGCCCGCGCCGAGGCTTTCACGCGTGAAATCATATCTAAGTATATGATTTAAAAGAGTTTTATGAAAATTCTTGCGCAAACGCCCGGCGGGCTTGCACGCGGGATCCGGGCCGTTCGCCGGGCGGCGTAGGCGGCCCGGAAAAGGGGGTCCACTTTTCCGGGAATCGCTTTAGCCTGCATCGCATGTCGAGGGGCGCACCGATCCTGTTGCTGGTGATTCTGCTGGCGGGCCTGGCCCGGCCGGCCGAGGCGCTGGATCTGGAACGCCGCCGGATGCTGACCGCGGCCGAGCATGTGCCCTGGCGCGGCGTCGGCCGGGTGAACGTGGCGGGCCTGCGCGAGCGCGGCATGTGCACCGGCACGCTGATCGGCGAGGATCTGGTGATCACCGCGGCGCATTGCGTCGTCTCGGCGGTGACCGGGCAGTTGCAGCCGGTGCAGGACGTGTTCTTCGTGGCCGGCTGGCGGCGCGGCCAGAAGGTCGCGAGCCGGCGCGCGACCGAGATCACGGTCCATCCCGGCTATGTCTACGGCCCGAACCCCGAGCCCGCGCAGATCGGCGCCGACCTGGCGCTGATCCGGCTTGACGCGCCGATTGCGTCCGGGGACGCACCCTTCTTCGAGATCGGCCCGCCGCGCGGCGGCAACGACCCGCTGACGCTGATCAGCTACCGGCAGGACCGCCCGCACGCGCTGACCCGGCAGGAGGGCTGCGACCTGAAGGGCGCGGACGGGCCGGTGCTGGTGCTGAACTGCGACGTGACCTTCGGGGCCTCGGGCTCGCCGGTGTTCTCGACCGCGGGCGGCGTGCCGCGCATCGTCGCGGTGATCTCGGCCAAGGGGCAGGACAAGCCGACCCGCAAGCCGCTGGCCTTCGCGGTGCGGGTGGACCGCGCGATGCCCGAGGTGCTGGCGGCGATGCGCTGAGGCATGCGGGGCCTGGCATGCGTGCCCGGCCATGCACGGCGCCCCCCCCTTGACCGCCGCGGGCGGTTTTCCCATCTCTGCGTCTGCCGGGTGCCGCACAGCGGGTCCGGCGCAGGACCGGGGCCGGCCCGATCGGGCGGTCCCACCGGCATATCGCTTCCAAGGAGGATATGAGACCATGCGCACGATCGATCTTTCCCCCCTCTACCGTTCGACCGTCGGCTTCGACCGGCTGGCGCAGATGCTGGACCAGGTGACGAGCGGCGACGCGCCCGCGCCGGGCTATCCGCCCTACAACATCGAGAAGACCGGCGAGAGCGCCTATCGCATCACCCTGGCCGTGGCCGGCTTCGGCGAGGACGAGCTGAGCGTCGAGGTCAAGGACCAGACCCTGACGGTGACCGCCCGCAAGCCGGAGAGCGAGGAGGCGCAGGCCCGCGTCTACCTGCATCGCGGCATCGCCGAGCGCGGCTTCGAGCGGCGCTTCCAGTTGGCCGATCACGTCAAGGTCAGCGGCGCCGAGCTGATCAACGGGCTGCTGCACATCGACCTGATGCGCGAGGTGCCCGAGGCGCTGAAGCCCCGGACCATCGCGATTTCGACCCGCGCGCCCGCGGGCAGGGTGATCGAGGGCTGAGGCCCGCGCCGCTGCGGCGACATACCGCGCCGCAGGCGGCCCGGAAATCGAAACATTGTTGCGCGCGCCCGGTTTTCCGGGCGCGTTTTTGCTTGCGCGGTGCCCTGATCCGCATTAATTGAACACTTGTTCACATCTGTGGGCTTGACCGCGAATTCCACCCGGCCCTCTACTTGCGGCCACCGGGTGCGACGCGTGCGCAAACCCCGGAGACGACAGGGACGACGCGGGACCCCTCGGCAAGAAGGGGCGATGCGACGAAGGGGAGGTTGATCTGTGACGGCTGCGTCTGCGGCGGCCACTGGCCGCGACACGTTTCCCAAGCTCCTCGTCGCGAATGCCGGCGAGCGCGGCACACGCCCTGCGAGCCGCGAGAAGGAATACGGCATCTGGCAAAGCTGGAGCTGGGCCGAGGTCGAGGCCGAGACCCGCGCGCTGGCGCTGGGCCTGATGGTGCTGGGGCTGGAGCCCGGGCAGCGCGTCGCGATCATCGGCACCAACCGGCCGCAGCTTTACTGGTCGATGGTGGCGGCGCAGATGGCCGGCGCGATCCCGGTCCCGGTCTACCAGGACAGCGTCGCCGACGAGATGGCCTATGTGCTGGACCATGCCGAGGCGCGCTTCGTGATCGCCGAGGACCAGGAGCAGGTCGACAAGGTGCTGAGCGTGGTGGACCGCCTGCCCAATGTTGCGCAGATGATCTATCTCGACCCCCGCGGCCTCAGGAACTACGACCACACCACGCTGAGCGCCTTTGCCGAGGTGCAGACCGAGGGGCGTGCCGCGGCCAAGCGGCTGGGGCCGGAGTTGGACCGCCGGATCGCGGCGGCGACGGGCGCGGATGTCTGCGTGATGCTCTACACATCGGGCACCACCGGCAAGCCCAAGGGCGTGGTGCTGAGCCATGACAACATCCTGCTGACGGCGCGCGCCTCGGCCAGTTTCGACGGGCTGCGCGAGACCGATTCGATGCTGGCCTACCTGCCGATGGCCTGGGTCGGCGATTTCATCTTCTCGATGGGCCAGGCTTATGTGACCGGCTTCTGCGTGGCCTGCCCCGAGAGCGCCGAGACCATGCTGAGCGACCTCAAGGAGATCGGGCCGACCTATTTCTTCGCGCCGCCGCGGATGTTCGAGACGCTGCTGACCACGCTGATGATAAGGATGGAGGATGCCGCACCGCTGAAGCGGCGGATGTTCCACTTCTTCATGGGCGTCGCGCGGCGGGTGGCGGCGGCGAAGAAGGTGCACCGCGCGCCCGGGGGGATCGACCGGCTGCTCTATGCGCTGGGCGAGGTGCTGGTCTACGGGCCCTTGAAGAACACCCTGGGCCTGAGCCGGGTGCGGGTGGGCTATACCGCGGGCGAGGCGATCGGGCCCGACCTGTTCGAGTTCTACCGCTCGATCGGGATCAACCTCAAGCAGCTCTACGGCCAGACCGAGGCCTCGGTGTTCATCACCCAGCACCCCGACGACGCGGTCGAGCTGGAATCGGTGGGGGTGCCGACCCCCGGCGTCGAGATCCGCATCGACGATCGGACCGGCGAGGTGTTCTACCGCTCGCCCGGCGTGTTCCAGGAGTATTTCAAGGACGCAGCCGCGACATCCGAGACCAAGGACGCCGAGGGCTGGGTGGCCACCGGCGATGCCGGGTTCTTCGACCAGAGGAGCGGCCAGTTGCGCATCCTGGACCGCGCCAAGGATGTCGGCCGGCTGGCCGACGGGTCGCTGTTCGCGCCGAAATACATCGAGAACAAGCTGAAGTTCTATCCCAACATCCTCGAGGCGGTGGTGTTCGGCGATGGCCGGCCGTCCTGCATGGCCTTCGTCAACATCGACCTGATGGCGGTGGGCAACTGGGCCGAGCGCCACAACATCTCGTATTCCAGCTATCAGGAGCTGGCGGCGCATCCGCGCGTCTACGAGATGATCGAGCAGAACATCGAGGAGATGAACCGCAGCCTGGCCTCGGACCCGATGCTGTCGGGCTGCCAGATCACCCGCTTCCTGGTGCTGCACAAGGAGCTGGACGCCGACGACGGCGAGCTGACCCGCACCCGCAAGGTGCGCCGGCGGATCATCGCCGAGAAGTTCGCCGACCTGATCGGTGCGCTCTATGGCGGGCAGACCAGCATCTACACCGAGACCGAAGTGACCTACGAGGACGGCCGCAAGGGCAAGCTGCGCGCGACGCTCGAGATCCGCGACGTCAAGACCTTCCCGCGCGCCGATGCCGCGGCGCAGGCCGCCTGAGGAGAGCCGCCCATGACCCTCCCCCCCACCGCCGAGGCGGCCCCCGACGACCAGACCTATGCCGTCGTCGAGCAGGCGCACGGGCTGGCGCCCCGCGCGGTCGGCCCGGTCATCATGGACATCCGCAACATCACGCTGCGCTTTGGCGGCGTGACCGCGATCAAGGACATCTCGTTCGACATCCGCCAGGGCGAGATCCGCGCGATCATCGGCCCGAACGGCGCCGGCAAGTCGTCGATGCTGAACGTCATCAACGGCTTCTACCACCCGCAGGAGGGCGAGATCTGGTTCCGCGGCGAGAAGCGCGGGGCGATGAAGCCGCACCAGATCGCCCGGCAGGGGATCGCCCGCACCTTCCAGAACATCGCGCTGTTCAAGGGGATGACGACGCTCGACAACATCATGACCGGGCGGCTGACCAAGATGCACGTCAACATGGTCTGGCAGGCGCTGTGGAGCGGACCGGCCGAGGCCGAGGAGATCGAGCACCGCGAGAAGGTGGAACGCATCATCGACTTCCTCGAGATCCAGCACATCCGCAAGACCCCGGTGGGGCGGCTGCCCTACGGGTTGCAGAAGCGGGTCGAACTGGGCCGCGCGCTGGCGGCCGAGCCGCAGCTTCTGCTGCTGGACGAGCCGATGGCCGGCATGAACGTCGAGGAGAAGGAGGACATGAGCCGCTTCATCCTGGACGTGAACGAGGAGTTCGGCACCACCATCGCGCTGATCGAGCACGACATGGGCGTGGTGATGGACATCTCGGACCGCGTGGTGGTGCTGGATTACGGCCGCAAGATCGGCGACGGCACGCCCGACGAGGTGCGCAAGAACCAGGATGTGATCGACGCCTATCTGGGGGTGGCGCATGACTGAGCGCGACGCCGGGCGGCACGGATCGCGCGCCCATCGCAGCCTGACCCCTCCCCCATCCCCTCCCCACGAGGGGGAGGGGAGGCACGGGCTGCACCCTGTCGCGTCGACCGGACGCGGCGGTGGCGTCCGGGGCGATGTGGGGCGCGCGAAAGGGCCGGGCGGGGTTCAGCCGGGGCAAAGGGGATGATCGCATGTTCCTGACCGATCCGTTCTTCTGGGAAGTCGTGGTCTCGGGCCTGCTGGCGGGGGTGATGTATTCGCTGGTGGCGCTGGGCTTCGTGCTGATCTTCAAGGCCAGCGGCATCTTCAACTTCGCGCAGGGCGTGTTCGCGCTGTTCGCGGCGCTGACGCTGGTGGGGTTCCAGACCGGGCAGATCCCGTTCGCGCATCTGCTGAGCTGGATCACCGGCGCCGAGATCAGCACCTGGGGCGACGGCGTGCCGACCCTGGTTGCCATCGTCTTTGCCCTGCTGGTGATGATCGGGGTGGCCTGGCTGGTGGTGCGCATCGTGCTGCGCCCGCTGGTCAATCAGGAGGGCATCATCCTGTTCATGGCGACCATCGGGCTTGCCTTCGTGATGGAGGGGGTGGGCGACCTGATGTGGGGGGCCAACGTCAAGGCGCTGAATGTCGGCCTGCCGCAGGGCCCGTCCGACGCCATCATCGACGCGACCGGCATGTTCGTCGACAAGCTCGAGATCTCGGCTGCGGTGATCTCGGTCCTGCTGGTCGTGGCGCTCACGCTGTTCTCGCAATACACCAAGATGGGCCGCGCGCTGAGGGCGGTGGCGGACGACCATCAGGCGGCGCTGTCGGTTGGCATCTCGCTCGAGACGATCTGGTGGATCGTCTGGTCGGTGGCGGGCATCGTGGCGCTGGTCGCGGGCATCATGTGGGGGGCGAAGTCGGGGGTGCAGTTCTCGCTCTCGCTGATCGCGCTCAAGGCGCTGCCGGTGCTGATGCTGGGCGGCTTCACCTCGATCCCGGGCGCGATCGTCGGCGGGCTGATGATCGGCGTCGGCGAGAAGCTGTTCGAGCTTTATGTCGGCCCGTTCATCGGCGGCGCCACCGAGAACTGGTTCGCCTATGTGCTGGCGCTGGTGTTCCTGCTGTTCCGGCCGCAGGGCCTGTTCGGCGAGAAGATCATCGAGAGGGTGTGATGGCGCATCGGTCCCGGCTCGCGGGCCTCATCATCGACTGTCAGGCGCCGGACCCGCGCGCGGCGACCCGGTTCTGGGCGGCGGCGCTGGGCAGCGGGGCCGCGCCCGAGGGCGAGCCAGAGACGGCGCGCTACTGGCGGCTGGACCCGCAAGGCGGGCTGCATGTCGAGGTTCAGGCGGTCGATCACCCCTCGCGCGTGCATCTCGACATCGAATCGGACGACATTCCGGCCGAGGTGGCCCGGCTCGAGGCGCTGGGCGCGCGGGTGATCGACCGGATCAGCACCTGGGTGGTGATGGAGGCCCCGACCGGCCACCGCTTTTGCGTGATCCGCAGCCAGACCGCCGATTTCGACGCCCGCGCCACGACCTGGGAGGACTGAGATGTTCTATCGCGAGGCTGGCGAGTTCAAGACCAGCTATCAGGCCGATCAGGCGACCTTTCCGATCGCCTTCGACCGCTGGCGCTATTACGCGGTGGTCGCGATCGCCTTCCTGGTCGTGCCGTTCCTGATCAACCCCTATTGGGAGCAGGCGATCTTCCTGCCCTTCCTGGTGTTCGGCATGGCGGCGCTGGGGCTGAACATCCTGATCGGCTATTGCGGGCAGGTGTCGCTGGGCACCGGCGGCTTCATGGCGGTGGGCGCCTATGCCTGCTACAAGCTGATGACCGCCTTCGTCTGGATGCCGATGCCGGTGGTGATCCTGCTGGCGGGGCTGTGCGCGGCCGCGGTCGGCATCGTCTTCGGGCTGCCGTCGCTGAGGATCAAGGGCTTCTACCTGGCGGTCGCGACGCTGGCGGCGCAGTTCTTCCTGATCTGGCTGTTCAACAAGTTCCCGTGGTTCTACAACTATTCGGCCACCGGCCAGATCAACGCGCCCGAGCGCGATTTCCTGGGCATCCTGGTCACCGGGCCGAACACCTCGCCCTGGGCCACCTATCTGTTCTGCCTGAGCTTTGTCTTCGTCTTCGCCTGGATCGCACGCAACCTGACGCGCGGGCGGCTGGGGCGGTCGTGGATGGCGATCCGCGACATGGACATCGCCGCCGAGATCATCGGCGTGAACCCCCTGATGGCGAAGCTGTCGGCCTTCGCGGTCTCGTCGTTCTACATCGGCATGGCGGGGGCGATGTATTTCGCGATCTGGAAGGGCGCCGCCGAAGGCACCGAGGCGTTCTCGATCGAGATCTCGTTCGTCGTGCTGTTCATGGTCATCCTGGGCGGCCTGGGCTCGATCTTCGGCAGCCTGGTGGGGGCGGCGTTCCTGACGCTGCTGCCGGTGCTGTTCAAGAACATCCTGGTCGGCCAGTTCGGCTGGCCCACCGATATCGCGGCGCATGCCGAGGTGATCCTGATCGGTGCGCTGATCATCTTCTTCCTGATCAAGGAGCCGCACGGGATCGCCGCGCTGACCCGCACCATCAAGGAGAAATTGCGCCTGTGGCCGTTCCCGCACTAGGCTTGGGGCATGGGCACAAGGGGGTGGCCGGCGTGCCGGCCATCCCGGAAAACATCAGTCCAACAGGGAGGACGACTATGAAGATCAGGAGTCTGGCACTTGCCGCAGCCGCGGCGGTCGCACTGGCGGCACCCGCGGCGATGGCGGATCTCGTGTTCCCCGCGCTCAGCTACCGCACCGGCCCCTATGCGCCCAGCGGCATCCCCTTCGCCGACGGCTATGCCGACTACCTCACGCTGGTGAACCAGCGCGACGGCGGCATCGGCGGGGTCAAGGCCAAGCTGATCGAGTGCGAGACCGAATACAACACCACCAAAGGCGTCGAGTGCTACGAGGCGACCAAGGGCGAAGGCGCGCTGATCTATCAGCCGCTGTCGACCGGCATCACCTATCAGTTGATCCCGAAAGCCACGGCCGACGGCATCCCCATTCACTCGATGGGCTATGGCCGCACCTCGGCGGCGAACGGCAAGGCGTTCGAGTGGGTGTTCAACTATCCCGGCACCTACTGGGATGCGGCCTCGATCATCGTCAAGCACATCATCGACCAGGAAGGCGGCAGCATCGAGGGCAAGAAGATCGCGCTGGTCTATCACAACTCGGCCTATGGCAAGGAGCCGATCCGCACGCTCGAGGAACTGGCGAAGAAGCACGGCTACAGCCTGACGCTGCTGCCGGTCGACCATCCGGGGCAGGAGCAGAAGGCCACCTGGCTGCAGATCCGCCGCGACAAGCCGGACTATGTGCTGATGTGGGGCTGGGGCGTGATGAACCAGGTCGCCGTGCAGGAGGCCGCGAACATCCGCTATCCGATGGATCACTTCATCGGCGTGTGGTGGTCGGCCTCGGAGAACGACGTGCTGCCCGCGGGCGAGGCGGCGCATGGCTACAAGGCGGTCAGCATGCACGGCGTGGGCGACGGCTTCCCGGTCTATGCCGACCTGAAGAAGTTCGTCTACGACAAGGGCCTGTCGGCCGGCGCCGGCGACCAGCACGGCTCGGTGCTCTACAACCGCGGGATGCAGGCGGCGATGCTGGCGGTCGAGGCCGCCAAGACCGCGCAGGCGATCCACGGCACGGCGCAGATCACGCCGGCGATGATGCGCGACGGCATGGAGGCGCTGGAGATCACCGACGAGAAGCTGACGGCGCTGGGGCTTGCGGGCTTCATGCCGACCTTCAAGGTCTCGTGCGCCAATCACGGCGTGCCGGGCCTGGGCGCGATCCAGCAGTGGGACGCCAAGGCGAAGAAATGGTCGCTGGTGACCGACTTCATCCCGGCCGACCGCGAGATCGTCGATCCGCTGATCGCCGAGGATTCGGCCGCCTATCTGGCCGAGGCCGGGATCACGCCGCGGACCTGCAACTGACGCGAGACCGGCGGGCCGCGCATCGCGTGGCCCGCCACCCTCCCCGCCGGGGGAGCCGACAGACCACGGCGCGCCGCACCCCGGGCGGCCGCGCGGGCAGAAGGACACGGGCGATGCGCGAGCAGGTGCCGGCCGAGACCCTCCTCGAAGTCTCGAACATCGAGGTGATCTACAACCACGTCATCCTGGTGTTGAAGGGCGTCTCGCTGAGCGTGCCCAAGGGCGGCATCACCGCACTTCTGGGCGGCAATGGCGCGGGCAAGACCACCACCCTGAAGGCGATCTCGAACCTGCTGCATTCCGAGCGCGGCGAGGTCACCAAGGGCCAGATCCTGTATCGCGGCCAGCCGATCGCCGAGCTGAACCCGGCGGCGCTGGTCAAGCGCGGTGTCATCCAGGTGATGGAGGGGCGCCACTGCTTCGGGCATCTGACGGTCGAGGAAAACCTGATGACCGGCGCCTATACCCGCGCCGACGGGCGGGCCGCGGTGCAGCGCGACCTCGAGCTGGTCTACAGCTATTTCCCGCGGCTGAAGGAGCGGCGCAAGTCGCAGGCGGGCTATACCTCGGGCGGCGAGCAGCAGATGACCGCGATCGGCCGCGCGCTGATGAGCCGGCCCGAGACGATCCTGCTGGACGAGCCCTCGATGGGGCTGGCGCCGCAACTGGTCGAGGAGATCTTCGGCATCGTCAAGTCGCTCAACGAGAACGAGGGCGTGAGCTTCCTGATCGCCGAGCAGAACACCAACGTGGCGCTGCGCTTCGCCCATCACGGCTATATCCTGGAATCGGGGCGGGTGGTGATGGACGGCCCCGCCGCCGAGCTGCGCGAGAACCCCGACGTGAAGGAATTCTACCTCGGCATGGCCGAGGAGGGCCGCAAGAGCTTCCGCGACGTGCGCAGCTATCGCCGCCGCAAACGCTGGCTGAACTGAGCGATGTGGCGCGACCGGCTGTTCCGCGTCGGGGCGATCGGCTCGATCGTGACGGCGATCTGCTGCGTCACGCCGGTGCTGGTCTGGGCGCTCGCGGCGTTCGGCGTGATCGGGGCGGTGGTCTGGCTCGATTTTCTGCTGTTCCCGATGCTGGGGCTGTTTCTCGCGGTCACCATCTATGCCGCGATGCGGAGGAGACACGAATGACCGATCTCGTCTCGACCATCACCTGCCCGGACTGCGGCCATGCCGAGGCGGAGGTGATGCCGACCGATGCCTGCCAGTGGTTCTACGACTGCAAGGGCTGCGGCGCGGTGCTGAAGCCGAAGCCCGGCGACTGCTGCGTGTTCTGCTCGTATGGCAGCGTTGCCTGCCCGCCGATCCAGGAGAAACGCGCCTGCGGGTGCTGAGGGGAGGGACGCATGATCAAGTATATCTACCCGGACGGCTCGCATTGCTACCGCGCCCTGCACACGACACATGCGGTCTTTCGCGACGACGAGGGCCGACTGATCGCGCGCGCGCAGACGGCGGACGGCACGTTCCACGAGTTCGAGATCATGGCCTTCGAACTGCTGGCGCCGGGGCAGAGATACCGATGACCGACGGGGCGACCACCGCGCATTACGACGACCTCGAGACCCGCAGCCCCGAGGCGCGCGAAGCCGCGCAATTCGCGAGCCTGCGCGCGCAGATCCGCACCGCCAAGGCAGCGGCGCCGGGGATCGCGCGGCTGCTCGACGGGGTCGAGCCGGGCGACGTGGCCGACCGCGCGGCGCTGGCGCGCCTGCCGGTGCTGCGAAAGTCCGCGCTGGTCGAGATGCAGAAGGTCGCACCCCCCTTCGGCGGGCTGACCACCCGGCCGGCCACGGCCTTCGATCATGTGTTCCAGTCGCCCGGGCCGATCTACGAGCCGGGCATGTCCTCGGTGCCCGACTGGTGGCGCCTGGCGCGGGCGCTGCATGCGGCGGGGTTCCGCAAGGGCGAGGTCGTGCTCAACAGCTTCGCCTACCACCTGACCCCGGCGGGGATGATGCTGGACGCGGGCGCCCGCGCGCTGGGCTGCGCCGTGCTGCCGGGCGGTGTCGGCAATTCCGAGGCGCAGGCGGGGGCGGCCGCCGATCTGGGTGTGACCGGCTATATCGGCACGCCCGATTTCCTCAAGGTGCTGATCGAGAAGGCGGCCGAGCTGGGCCGCGAGCTCAGCTTCGCGCGCGCCTGGGTGTCGGGCGGGCCGCTGTTCCCGTCGCTGCGCGCGTTCTACGCCGAGCGCGGCATCCCCTGCCTGCAGGGCTACGCCACCGCCGATCTGGGCTCGATCGCCTACGAGACGCCCGCGATGGAGGGAATGGTGGTCGACGAGGGCGTGATCGTCGAGATCGTGCGCCCCGGCACCGGCGACCCGGTGCCCGAGGGCGAAGTCGGCGAGGTGGTGGTGACCGCGCTCAACCCCGACTACCCGCTGATCCGCTTCGCCACTGGCGATCTGTCGGCGGTGCTGCCGGGGGCCAGCCCCTGCGGGCGCACCAACATGCGCATCAAGGGCTGGATGGGCCGGGCCGACCAGACCACCAAGGTCAAGGGCATGTTCGTGCGCCCCGAGCAGATCGCGGCGATCGTGGTCCGCCACCCCGAGGTCGCGAAGGCGCGGCTCAGCGTGACGCGCGAGGGCGAGCAGGACCGCATGACGCTGGCGATCGAGACCTCCGCGCCCTCGCCCGAGCTGGCGGCCAGGGTGCGCGAGACGATGCAGGCGGTGCTCAAGCTCAAGGGCGAGGTCGAGGCCGACCTGCCCGGCGCGCTGCCGAACGACGGCAAGGTGATCGACGACCTGCGCAAGTTCGATTGAGACCAGCCTGCATTGATCGGAACCGATCATAGGGACGTCCGCTGCGCCCTGCCCCCGAGCCGGGGCGCGCGCAGCGCGGTCAGCACGGCATGAGTCGGGCTCAGGGAAAACAGGTATGAGCGGGGGGGCGGCGCCGAACGAAGCCCCGCGCGCGCAGTCATGCGCGCCGCGGTGCGAGGCCCCGGCTCGGGGGCCGGGGCAGCGGAGAGTGGCGGCCGGGGCAGCGGAGAGTGGCGGCCGGGGCAGCGGAGAGTGGGGGCTCAAGCTGCGGAGTGCGGACGTTGGAGGTGCGCAGAGCGGGCGCCGCCATCCCGCGCTGTGCGCCCCGGGCTTGATCCGGGGCCACCTTGAGCGGTGCGGTGCGAGGCCCCGGCTCGGAGGCCGGGGCAGCGATGCGCGCGGGCCGGCGCTGGCTGGGCTTCACCGCTCGCGCTTTTCCTTTCGGGCGCCGCGGGCGCGGGCGATCTTGTCGCGGGCGAGGCGGCGTTTGGGCGTGCCCTTGCCGGGGTGGCGCGTGCCGCTGCCGCCGCGCGGGCGGGCCAGGGGTTCGCCCTCCACCGCCAGAAGTTCGAGGATCAGGCCGCCGGTGATCGGGTCGGCCTCGCGCAGCCGCACGCGCACGCGCTGGCCCAGGCCCAGCACTATGCCGGTGCGCTCGCCCGTCAGGGTCTGGGTTTCCGGGTCGTGGCGGAAATACTCGTCGCCCAGCGTCGAGATCGGGATCAGCCCGTCGGCGCCGCTGTCGGCCAGCTTGGCGAACAGCCCGAAGCGCGCGACGCCCGAGACCACGGCGTCGAACTCGGCCCCCGTGCGGTCGGCGAGGAAGGCCGCGAGATAGCGGTCGTTGGTGTCGCGCTCGGCCAGCATCGAGGTGCGCTCGGTGGCCGAGATGTGCTCGGCGGTCTCCGACAGCATCTCGGCCTCCTCGGGGGTCTGGCCGCCCGCGCCGAACCTCAGCCCCGCGATCAGCGCGCGATGCACCACCAGATCGGCATAGCGCCGGATCGGCGAGGTGAAATGCGCGTAGCGCCGCAGGTTCAGGCCGAAATGCGCGAAGTTCTGCGGCGCGTAATAGGCCTGGGTCTGGCTGCGCAGGACGCCCATGTTCACCAGTTCGGCATGCGGCGTGCCGGCGGCTGCGTGCAGCAGGCGGTTGAAATGCGCGGTCCTGAGCACCTGGCCCTTGGCCAGCGTCAGGCCGACGGTCTCGACCATCTCGCGCAAGCTTTCCAGCTTCTCGGGGTTCGGCTCCTCGTGCACGCGGTAGAGCAGCGGGCGGCGCAGGGTCTCGAGCGTCTCGGCGGCGGCGACGTTGGCGAGGATCATGAATTCCTCGATCAGCCGGTGGGCGTCGTAGCGCTCGCGGAAGTTCACGGCGACCACGCGGCCGTCGGCGTCGAGTTCGATCCGGCGTTCCGGCAGGTCGAGGTCGAGCGGCTGGCGCCGCTCGCGCGCCAGCGCCGCGGTGCGGTAGGCGGCGAACAGCGGGCGGACCACGTCGTCGAGCAGGGCGGCCGCGGCCGCGTCTGGCGCGCCGTCCGCGGCGCGCTGCACCTGCGCGTAAGTCAGCGAGGCGCGCGAGCGCATCATGCCGCGGGCGAAGCGGTGCGCGATCTTGTTGCCCTCGGCATCGAGCACCATGCGCACCGCGAGGCACGGCCGGTCGACGTCCTCGTGCAGCGAGCACAGGTCCGCCGACAGCGCCTCGGGCAGCATCGGCGCCACGCGGTCGGGGAAGTAGGTGGAATTGCCGCGCAGCCGCGCTTCGCGGTCGAGCGCCGAGCCCGGGCGCACATACCAGGCGACATCGGCGATCGCGACCCAGACGACATGGCCGCCGGGGTTGGCCGGGTCGTCGTCGGGCATCGCCGCCACGGCGTCGTCATGGTCGCGCGCGTCGGCCGGGTCGATGGTCACCAGCGGCAGGGCGCGCAGGTCCTCGCGCCCGGCGAGACCGGGGGGGTCGATGCGCCCGGCCTCGGTCAGCACCTCGTCGGGGAAGTCGTAGCGGATGGCGTGCTGGTGCATCGCGATCAGCGAGATCGAGCGCGGCGCCATCGGGTCGCCGAGGCGCGCCGCCACCCGCCCGCGCGGCAGGCCGAAGCGGGGATGGCCTTCCTGCACCGCCTCGACCAGTTCGCCATCCTGCGCGCCGCCTGCGCCACCCGCCGGGATCAGCCACTCAGTGTCGGCCTTCTTGTCGACCGGGACGATGCGCCCGCCCTCGGCCCCCTCGCGGTAGATGCCCAGCAGCCGGCGCGCGCCGTGGGCGAGGCGCTTGATCAGGCGGGCCTGGTAGGCCGGGCCGCCGTCCTCGGCGGGCTCGACCGGGTGGATCTTGGCGAGGAACAGGTCGCCCTCGCCCAGCGCCGGGTCGCCCTTGCGCGGGACGTAGAGGATGGGGGGGGCCTCGCCCTCCCAGCCCTTGGGGGTGGCGAAGATGTCGCCATCGGCGTCGGGCGCGCCCGCGACCAGCACGGTCACCGGGGGCAGGTGCCCGGCGCGGCTGACATGGCGGCGGCGGCGCTCCAACACGCCTTCCTCCTGCATCTCGGCCAGCAGGCGCTTGAGGTCCACCCGCGCGGCGCCCTTGATGCCGAAGGCGCGCGCGATCTCGCGCTTGGCGCCGGCGCCGGGGTTCTCGGCGAGCCAGTCGAGGATCTGCTGCCGGGTCGGCAGCGCGGGGGTGCGGGAGGCGGGCGGCTTTGTCATGCGCCCCCGCATACCATGCCAGTGCCGGGGGCGCGACGGCAAAGGCGGCGGGCGGGCGCCGCGCCTAGCCTGTCACCGGCGCGGCCGCGACCCACCAGCCGGGGGCTGCGGCGCGGATCCGCGCGGCCTGCGGCAGCGCGGTGGCCGCGTCGTGGTGCAGCGCGAAACAGGTGGCGCCCGAGCCGGACATCCGCGCGAGCGGCGCGTCGGACAGCGCCGCCAGGACCTCGCCGATCGCCGGGCACAGCAGCCGCGCCGCCGGCTCGAGGTCGTTGCGCTGCGCGCCCAGCCAGTCGACCAGCGCATCGAAGCCGGCGAGGCCGCCGGCGGGCGCCGCGGGGCCCGGGGGCAGGTCCTTGCGCGCGGTCGCGCCGAACACCGCGCGGGTTTCGACCGCGCGGAGCGGGTTGACCAGCACCATCCAGAACCCCGGCAGCGCGGGCGCAGGCGCGAGGCGCTCGCCCACCCCCGCCATCAGCGTTGCGCGCGGCGCCCGCAGGCAGACCGGCACGTCGGCGCCAAGCTGCAGGGCAAGACCCTCGGGGACCGCGACGCCCCAGTGCCGGGCCAGCAGCCGCAGCGTGGCGGCGGCATCGGACGACCCCCCGCCGATGCCCGAGGCGACCGGCAGGGACTTGACCAGCCTGAGCGCCGCGCCGGGCCGTTTGACGCCGGTGGCCGCGGCCAGCGCCGCGGCCGCGCGCAGCACCAGATTGTCGCCGCCGGCCGGCAGCGCCGCGGCGAACGGCCCGTCGATGGCGAGCGACAGCCCGGGGCCGGGCTCGGCCGCGAGCACATCGCCGATGGCGGGGAAGACCGCGAGGCTTTCCAGCAGGTGATAGCCGTCAGCGCGCTGGCCGCGCAGGTGCAGGAACAGGTTGACCTTGGCGGGGGCGGCCTCGGTCAGCGCGGCGCCGGGCATGGCCGCGCCTGCCGCCGCGGGCGCGGCGGCTCCGGTCCCGGTCTGCGGCATGGCTCAGCCGCCGTTCTTCGCGTCGGTGGCGCCGATCACCGCGGGCGTGCCGGTCGCGGCCTCCTCGGCCAGCACGGTGTCGAGCCCGACATCGAGCTTGCGGCGGATGCGCGCCAGCTCCTTCTCCTCCGGTTCGAACGACATCGCCCGCTTCCACTGGAAGCGCGCCTCGGTCTTGCGCCCGACCATCCACAGCGCATCGCCGTAGTGGTCGTTGATGACCGGGTCGACCGAGTTCAGCTCGACCGCGCGTTCCAGGTGGGCGGCCGCGCCGGCGAAATCGCCGATGCGGTAGAGCACCCAGCCCAGGCTGTCGACGATATAGCCGTCCTCGGGCTTCTGCTCGACCGCCTTCTCGATCATCGCGCGGGCCTCGGCGAAGTTGCGGCCCATCTCGACCCAGGAATAGCCCAGGTAGTTCAGCACCAGCGGCTGATCGGGTTCCAGCGCCAGCGCCCTCTTGAAGTCGACCTCGGCGAGGTCCCACTGCTTCGAGCGCTCGTAGGCGATGCCGCGTTGGTAGAACAGCACCCAGTGCTGGGGCTCGACCTTCGGCAGCAGGCGGATGGTGGCGTCGTAGGCGACCGCGGCCTCGTCGAACCGCTCCTCGCGGCGCAGCAGGTCGCCGAGCGCGTTCTGCGCCTCGATCGAGCGCGGATAGCGGGCCGCCACCTCGCGCATCGCGACGATCGCGGGTTCGGTGCGGCCGGCGATCTGCATCACCTCGGCCCGGCCGATCATCGCCTCGAGCGCCTCGGGCGCGTCGCGCGGGATGCTCTCGTAGGCGGCGATGGCGAGGTCGAACTGTTCGGAAGCGCGCAGCATCTGCGCGGTCAGCAGTTTCGATTCGATCAGGTCGGGGTCGAGGAAGCTGGCGAGCCGGGCATAGGCCAGTCCCATGGTGCGGTTCGCGCTGCGCGCGAGATAGCCGGACAGGCCGAAGAACGCCTCGGCCGCGCCCTGCTCGGCGCTGCCGACGACCGGCGGCGGCAGGCGCCCGCTCGCGAGCGCGAGATCAAGCTCCTCGAGCCGCTTGTCGCCCAGCGTGCGGCCCAGCCGTTCGGCGATCAGGGCGCGCGCCTCGTCGATCCGGCCGAGCCGGGCGAGGATGCCGGCATGGATGCGCACCAGCCTGAGCGTCGGGGTGTCGGCCTTCTCGCTGGCGCGGGCGATCGAGACGGCGGCCGCGGCATCGTCGCCGGCCGCCGCTTCGATCAGCGCGCGGTGATAGGCGGCCATCAACTGGCCCGCCACGCCCAGATTGGCATCGCCTTCCAGACCCTCGATCGCCTTGATCGCACCGGCGGTGTCGCCGGCCGCGACCTGCGCCCAGGCCGCGAGCAGCAGGCCCAGGAACTGGCCGCCGTCCTGCGACAGACCGCCCAGCGTGGCCTGCACCGCCGCGGGCGCGTCGCGCTTGAAGCCGTCGACCGCCAGCACCAACGCGCCGAAGGCGTGGCCGGGGGCGATCGCCTCGAGCCGGCGGGCCAGCGGGATGGCGCTGTCGACCTGCCCGGCCGCGACCTTCGCGAGGACGGTGCGCTCGATCAGCTCGGTGTTGTCGGGATCGCCGGCGAGGGCGAGGGCGTAATACTCGGCCGCGATCGCGATGTCGCCGTTGCGCACCGCCTGTTCGGCGGCGAGATAGGGGCCGATGGCGGGCTCGGCCGGGGCGGTGGCGGGCAGCGATGCCAGCGCCAGCGCGACTGCGGCCGCGAGCGCACGGGCGGGGCGGAGGGGGCGACGGTCCAAGGCGGTCTCCTCGAAGCGATCTGTCGTCAGGCGGCACATGGGGTCCGCACGGGATGAAGTCCAGCGCAATGGCGCTGCCGTTCCCGCCACTTTAGCGCAATCCGGCGCCGCAGGAAGGGGATATCGGGGCGATCACCCGTCGGTGTGGGCCGACCCCGCCCCGCCGTCCAGCCCGCCCAGCCAGCCGATCACCGCGGGCGGCACGATCGCCTGCGCCGCGCGCGAGACGAACACGCCGATATGGCCGGTGGGCACCGCGACCTCGCGATAGGCGACGTTGCGCAGATGCGCGCCCAGCGCGGTCGAGCAGGGCGGCGGGATGATGTGGTCGCGCACGCCGTAGATGTTGAGCACCGGGCAGGCGATGTCGCCCAGCCGCACCGCGCGGCCGCCGACCACGAAGCTGCCCTTGACCAGCCGGTTCTCGGCGTAGAGCCCGACCAGCCAGTCATGCGCCGCGGCGCCGGGATGGTCGGGCCGGTCGGCGAGCCATTTCTCCATCCGCAGGAAGGTGGCCAGCGCCGCGTCGTCCTCGGCGATGTCGATCAGGTCGGCGCCGTATTTCGCGACCGTGCGCGCCGGGGCGAGGTTCTGGAACACCGCGCCGGTCAGCTCGCCCGGCAGGTTGCCCCAGTCGTCGATCATCCGCGCGATCAGCGCGGGGTCGAGATTGCGGGTCCAGAGGTTGAGATGCCCGTGGCCGGGATCTGGGTCGGCGGTGTCGGCGTGAAAATCGACCGGCGTGACCGCCAGTGCGAGCCCCTTGAGCCGCCCCGGATGCAGCGCCGCGTGGCAGAGCGCAAACACCCCGCCCTGGCAGATGCCGAACAGCGCCGCCCGCGCAGCACCGCTGGCGCGCGCCACCTCGGCCAGGATCTCGCCGAGGAAGATGTCGGCATAGTCGGTGAAATCGAGGAAGCGGTCGGCCCGCGTCGGGTTGCCCCAGTCCACCACATAGGTGTCGACCCCGGCGGCCAGCAGGCGTTCGACCAGCGAGCGGCCGGGTTCGAGATCGGTCACCGTCTGGCGCCCGATCAGGCCGTGGACGATGACCAGCGGGCCCAGCCGGGGATCCGTGACCGGGCGGTAGCGGGCCAGCGTGATCTTGCCCTCGCGCCAGATCGTGTTCTTGGGCGTCGTCGCGATCTCGACCGCGCGGGCGTCGCTGCTGGCCATTCGCGCTGTCAGGCGAGCCATGCGGCGGCCAAGCTCGGCCATGCGAGCGCCGGCGCCGCCGCTCTCGGGGCGGTCGGTCACGGGTCGCCTTCCGGGCCGCGATCGGGGCCGGAACCGGCCCCCCGGCGCAGCGCGCGCAGCTCGCGCCGCAGCGCATGGACGGTTTCGTGCAGGTCGTCGAGTTCGGCCCGGGTCGGCAGGCCCAGGAACCCGGCGAGGCGGTCGATCCGGGCGCGCAGCGTCTGGCGCACCGCGATCTGCGCCTCGATCAGGTCGCGCTGGGCGGCGAGGAAGGCGGCCGAGCGGTGGGTCCGGGCCATCTCGGCATCCGCCACCTCGCGCCACAGCGCGGTCATGGCGTGCCAGTCGGGATCGGGGCGCTTGGCCTCGCGCGCGGCGGCGAGGTCGGCCGAGAGGCGCTCGACGAAGCCCTTGAAGGCGCGCATCCAGCCCTCGGCCACCACCGCGCGGAATTGTTCGAGCGCGGCCGAGAAGGCGATCCATTCGCGGGTCGCGCGGATCGCCGTGCGCTCCTCGCGCAGGATATCGGCCAGTTCCGGCCCCTCGAACCAGCGCCACAGGTCGGCCATGCCGCCCTGCCCCTCGGGGCGCAGCCAGCCGGCGGGGTCGAGCGGGCTGGCGCCGGGGCCGGCCGCGCGGTCGGCATGGGCGGCGGCGAAGGCTTCGGCAAAGCGCGTCCAGGCCTTGTGCATCGCCTCGGCCCGCGGCCAGGCGGCGCCGGCCGCGGGGCCCGCATCGGCAAACGCCCGCGCGCCTTCCAGCCACAGCCGGAACAGGTCGCCCTCGGCGCCACCGCCATCGGACATGCGCAGGCCCTCCGTCAGTCCCGAGACGGTGCTACACCGCTTCGGCGCGGATCGCCAGTGGGCGCGGCC
The DNA here is from genome assembly GCA_032251175.1 of Thermohalobaculum sp. GTDB lineage: Bacteria > Pseudomonadota > Alphaproteobacteria > Rhodobacterales > Rhodobacteraceae > Thermohalobaculum. The sequence goes on along the minus strand of JAVVFE010000004.1, from coordinate 3,490 downwards.
GGCGGGCCGGGCCTCAGAGCATCGAGGGCAGCACCTGGTCGGGCGGGCGATGGCCGTCGGCGAAGGTCTTGATGTTGATGATCACCTTCTCGCCCATGTCGAGCCGCCCCTCGATCGTGGCCGAGGCCATGTGCGGCAGCAGCACGACATTGGGCAGGCCCATCAGGCGCGGGTTGACGCCCGGTTCGTGCTCGAACACGTCGAGGCCGGCGCCGGCCAGCTCGCCCCTGACCAGCATCCGGGTCAGCGCGTTCTCGTCGATGATCTCGCCGCGCGCGGTGTTGACGATGTAGGCGGTCTTCTTCATCAGCGCGAGGCGCCGCGCCGACAACAGGTGGAAGGTGCCCGGCGTGTGCGGGCAGTTGACGCTGACGATGTCCATGCGCGCCAGCATCTGGTCGAGGCTTTCCCACCAGGTCGCCTCCAGCCCCTCCTCGACGCTTTCGTGCAGCCGGCGGCGGTTGTGGTAGTGGATCTGGAGGCCGAAGGCGCGGGCGCGCCGGGCCACCGCCTGGCCGATCCGGCCCATGCCGAGGATGCCGAGCCGCTTGCCCCAGATGCGGTGGCCCATGATCGCCGTGGGGCTCCAGCCCTGCCAGTCGCCCGACTGTATCAGGCTGATGCCCTCGGCCAGCCGGCGGGGGACGGCGAGGATCAGCGCCATGGTCATGTCGGCGGTGTCCTCGGTCAGCACGCCGGGCGTGTTCGACACCAGGATGCCGCGGGTGCGGGCGGTCTCGACGTCGATGTGGTCGAACCCCGCGCCGTAATTCGCGATCAGCTTGAGCCGCTCGCCGGCCTGTGCGAGGAGCTTCTGGTCGATGCGGTCGGTGACGGTCGGGACCAGGACGTCGGCGGTGCGCACGGCCTCGGCCAGCTCCGCCTCGCTCATCGGGTGGTCGTCGTCGTTGAGGCGGACCTCGAACAGCTCGCGCATCCGGGTCTCGACGGCATCCGGCAGCTTGCGGGTCACGACGACGGAGAGACGCTTGCGGGTCATCCCTTATCCCTTTCCTCTGGGCCTGACCCTTGTGTTAGATTCCTGCGCCGGCGGAATGAAGAGGGCATTTCCGCCCAAGGCAATAAAACCCGCGGTCGGGCCTGCGCGCGGCGCGCAGGAAGGGCGGCGGATGCGGCGGGGCGTTGGGGCAGGGGGTGTCGTGCGTGCGGTGATGACGGTGTGCCTGGCGCTGGGGCTGGCGGCCACGGTGGCGCGCGCCGAGAGCGTGGCGCCCATGCCGGTGCCGGCGCCGCGCGCGGCCGTGCCCGGCGATGCGCCGGCCGGCGCGGCCGGGAGCGCGCCGCAGACGGACCCGCAGGCCGCGCCCCAGGTCGAGCCGCAGGCCGCGCCCCAGGCCGAGCCGCAGGCGGACGCGCAGGCCGACGCGCCGGTGGGGCCGGTGACCAAGCTGCCGCTGCCGCGCTATGTCTCGCTGAGGTCAAGCAGGATCAACGTGCGCCGCGGGCCGGGCCAGGTCTATCGCATCGACTGGGTGTTCCGCCGCGCCGGGCTGCCAGTCAGGATCGTCGATGAATACGGCGACTGGCGGCGGATCGTCGATGCCGACGATGCCGGGGGCTGGGTGTATCACTCGCTGCTGTCGGGGCGGCGCACCGTGCTGATCACGTCGCCGATGGCCGAGTTGCGCGACGAGCCGGCAGCGACCGCCCCGGTCGCGGCGCGGGCCGAGCAGGGCGTGGTGGCACGGCTGATCGACTGCGAGCCGGACTGGTGCGAGATCGAGGCGGGCGACGTCTCGGGATGGGTGCGCAAGGACGCGCTCTGGGGGGTCGAGCCGGGCGAAACCCTGCCCGACTGACCCGGGGGCCGGGGGACGACCGCCCGGGCCGTGCCGCGCGCCCTCAGTCGTTGCGGCGGCGCAGGAAGGGCAGGGGGGCGACGGGGATCCCCTCCTCGCCCAGGGCGCGCGCGTCGGCGACCGTCGCCTCGCCCCAGATCGGGCGCTCGCCGGCCTCGCCGGCGTGGATGCGCCGGGCCTCGTCGGCGAACTCGGTGCCGACATAGTCCGCGCTTTCCTCGACCCGGCGCCGCAGTTCGGCGAGCGCGCGTTCCAGCGACGAGGCGGGGCGGTCGCGCCCCAGGTCCGGCGGCTCGGCCTCGCGCGCGGCGGGGCCCCCGCCCGAGACCACCGAGGGCGCCATCACCGCCTTCTCGACCGCCGGATCGGCGCAGACCGCACAGCGCACCTGGCCGGCGGCGCGCTGCTCGTCATAGGCGGCCGAGTCGCGGAACCAGGCGTCGAAGCCGTGGCCATGGGCGCATCTGAGGGCGTAGCGGATCATCTGCTCTTTCCGGTCCGGGTGCGACCGCGCGGCGGCGGCCCTGTTTATATGACCTTTCGATGACTGCAATTCCAGTTAAGTCGGGGATTCCCCATATGATAGGGTGACGGGCGATCCAATCGGGACAGCAGCGGGGCGCGCGCAGGTCGTGACGAAACGGCAAGGCTTTGGAGATCTGGGCGCGGGGTATCTGGCGCCCGCCGCGGGGGCGGCGCTTGCCGCGCTGGCGGCGGGCAGCGTCTGGTCCTCGCCCGTGGCGCTGGCGGTGGCGGCCGCGGCCGGGGCGTGCGGGGCGGCGGTGGCCCTGCGCGCGCGGCCGGGCGCGCCGCCGGCGGCGGCGCCGGACGCCCCGGCGCCGGACGTGCAGCCGGCGCCGCCGCCTGCGCCGCGCCAGCCCGGGCTCGCGCTGCTCGACCACCTGCCGCAGGGCGTTCTGCTGGTCGATGCGGCCGGGCGGGTCGCCTTCATGAACCAGCGCGCGCGGCGCTTCTTCGGCACGCTGCCGGCGACGCCCTTCCCGGTGGAAGCCCTGCGGGTGCCGCGCCTGCTGGACGCGGTCGAGGCGGCGCTGGCGACCGAGCCGGCCGGCGGCGCGCCGCTGCAGGTCGATTTCACGCTGGCGCGCGCGACTGAGCTGAACCTCGCCGCCCATGTCGTGGCGCTGGGCGCGGCCGAGCCGGCCGGGGCGGCCGGGTCGGGCGCCGGCGCGATCCGCGCGCTGGTGGCGATCGAGGATCTGACCCAGGCGCGCATCGCCGAACAGTTGCACCGCGATTTCGTCGCCAATGCGAGCCACGAGCTGAAGACCCCGCTGGCTGCCGTCGCCGGGCTGATCGAGACGTTGACCGGGCATGCCCGCGCCGACCCCGAGGCGCAGGCGCGGTTTCTGGGCATGATGGCGGCGCAGACCGAGCGGATGAAGCACCTGATCGAGGACCTGATCTCGCTCAACCGCATCGAGATCAACGAGCGCGTCCACCCCACCGTGCCGCAGCCGGTCGCGCGCATCGTCCACGAGGCGGTCGAATCGCTGCGCCCGCTGGCCGAGGCGGCCGGGATGCGCATCCTGGCGATGCCGCCCGCCGACCTGCCCAGCGTTCCGGGCAACCGCGAGGAGCTGACCCAGGTGTTCGTCAACCTGATCGAGAACGCGGTCAAGTACGGCGGCGGTGCCCGCGTCAACTTG
>JAVVFE010000003.1:0-28030 GCA_032251175.1 Thermohalobaculum sp. | reverse complement strand
GGTGCAGGCGGCCGGGATGCGCGCGCCCCGGCCGCCTGCGGGTCCTTCACTTCGTCGTGGACCAGTAGAAGGCCGAGTGGATCGACCCGCCGGCCGAGAAGCCCTCGACATTCTTGCGCATGGCCACCGGCTCGATGCGCTGGAACATCTCGGCGAAGGGCGCCGACTTCTGGTGGATGCGCTGGATCTCGAGATACATGCTGGCGCGCTTGTCGGTGTCCTTCTCGAGCACCGCCGCGTTGGTCATGTCGTTCACCTCGGTCGCCGCCCAGGCGTTGCGCCAGGCCAGCACGCCGGTGAGCTTCGCCTCGTCCGAGTTGTCCGGGTTGCGGGCGAAGGTGTCGGCGTTGGTGTGGGGATCGGGGTAGTCCGGGCCCCAGGCCTCGAGCACCAGTTGATGCGTCCGCGCGCGGTAGTCGCCCAGGATCTCCTTGCCGGTGCCGGTCTTCAGCTCGATGGTGATGCCGGCCTGGGCGAAGGTGTTCTGCATCGACTGCGCCATCTCGAGGCGCTCCTGATCGTTGCGGACGTGGAAGGTGAAGTTGAGATCGGTCACCCCCGACTCGGCGATCAGCGCCTTGGCCTTGGCGATGTCGAGCGCAAAGGGCGTCTCCTCGAGCGCGCCGAGGAAGCCCTTGGGCAGGAACGCCTGATGGACGGTGTAGCTGCCCTTCAGGAAGCTGTCGGCCATGCCCTTGTAGTCGATCAGGTATTTCAGCGCCTCGACCAGCTTGGGGTTGGCCAGGCGCGGGTCCTTCTGGTTCATCGCGAGGTAGAAGATGCGCCCGCGCACTTCCTCGTTGATGCGGATGTCGGGGTTGGCGCTGACGCCTTCGACATCGGTGGGCGTGAGCTTGCGGGCGATGTCGATGTCGCCCTTCTCGAGCAGCAGGCGCTGGGTCGCGGGTTCGGCCACATGGCGCACGAACACGCGGCGCAGCGCGGGCTCGCCGCGCCAGTAGCCGGGCACCGCCTCGAGCACATAGCTTTCGGACGGCTTGTAGGAGCGCAGGGTGTAGGCGCCCGAGCCGGCGGTGTTGGTCTTGAGCCACTCGTAGCCCAGATCGCCGTTCGCCTCGTTCGCCAGTGCCGTCGCCTTGTCGACGACCGACGAGACCACCGAGGTGAGGCAGTTGTAGAAGAACGACGGCGCATAGGGCTTGTCGGTGACGATGGTCAGTGTGTCGCCCGAGGCGGTCACCAGCCCGTCCACGTTCTCGGGCGTGAAGCCGAACTGGGTGAGGATGAAGGCGGGCGTCTTGTTGAGCTTGACGGCGCGCTGGATCGACCAGGCGGCATCCTCGGCGGTGATCGGGTTGCCGGAATGGAACTTCAGGCCCGACTTGATCTTGAAGCTGTAGGTGACGCCGTCATCGGCCAGCGACCAGCTTTCGGCGATGCCGGGGACCAGCGGGCCGAGGTTCGCGGGGTCGAGTTCGACCAGCGTGTCATAGGCGTTGTTCAGGAGGTCGTTGCCCGAGAACTCGAAGCTCTCGGCCGGGTCGAGCGACACGATGTCGTCGATCTTGTCGGCAATGACCAGCGTGTCGGCCGGGGTCTCGGCGCGGCTCGCGACGGGCGACAGCGCGAGGCACGTCGCAAGCACGCCGAGCGCCGCCGATCGGGCCATCCGCGATGGCAGAGTGATCAGCATGACGGTCTCCCTGTTCTTGTGTGGAGGTTCTGAGGACGCAGTCCCCGCATGTGCGGGGCCGACCCGACACTGACGCCAGCGCACCGGCGTTGTCCAGCCGCTTGTGGCAGGCCGGGCGCCGGGACCGGCCCGGGGCCGCGTTCGATGCAGGACAGCCGGCGCTTGCCGCGGCCCGGCGGATCGATCAGGCTGGCGGAGGGGAACCCTTTGACATGAATCGAATGACGCGCAGTGCTGCCGCGACCTTGCTGAGCCTGAGCGCGGCGGTGCCGGCGATGGCCGACGCCGTGCCGCGCGCCCTGGTCGGCGACTGGGACTGCGGCGCGACGCGGCTGGTGATCACCCGGCTGGGCAGCATCGAGGTGGTCGGCGGGGCCTATCGCGCGGGGCTGTTCGAGGCGCGCGGCGCGGTGCTGGACGTGACCTGGGACAGTGGCGGCACGGCGCGGCTGACGGCGGCGCGCGAGGGCGAGCGGCTGCGGGTCGAGGGGCTGGGCGCGCCGCTGGATTGCACCGCGCGCCGCTGAAGGCGGCGCCGCGCCCCCGTTCGGAGCCGCTTGAGTTTCGCGTGGCCTGCGGTCAGAAAGGGGCGCGTTGCGGCCGGCGGGGCCGCGCGGCCCGCCCATCGCGGGCAAGCGGCGAGGAGATCGGGTGCGCGTCGAGGTCGGCATCATCGGCGGCGGACCGTCGGGGCTTCTGCTCGCGCAGTTGCTGGACCGCGCCGGCATCGGCAGCGTGGTGCTGGAGCGCCAGTCGCGCGCGCATGTGCTGGGCCGGATCCGCGCCGGCGTGCTGGAGCGCGGCGCCGTCGCCCTGCTGCACGAGGCCGGGGTGGGCGCGCGGCTTGACCGCGAGGCCGAGGTGCATGGCGGCGTCGCCATCGCCCATGGCGCGCGGCTGCACCGCATCGACCTGGCCGCACGCGCCGGCCACGGCGTCACGATCTACGGCCAGACCGAGGTGACGCGCGACCTTTACGACGCGCGCGACGCGCTGGGCGGGCGCACCATTCACGGCGCCGAGGACGTCGCGATCCACGGCGCCGACAGCGGCGCGCCCTGGCTGACCTGGCGCGAGGATGGCGAGGCGCGGCGGCTGGACTGCGATTTCGTGATCGGCTGCGACGGCTTCCACGGTGTCTCGCGCCGCACTATCCCGGCGGCGCGGCTGGCCGAGTTCGAGCGCGTCTATCCGTTCGGCTGGCTGGGCGTGCTGTCGCGCACGCCCCCCGTCGCCGACGAGCTGATCTATGCCCGCCACGACGAGGGCTTTGCGCTCTGCTCGATGCGCTCGCGCAGCCTCAGCCGCTATTATGTGCAGGTGCCGATGGGCGACCGGGTCGAGGACTGGCCGGACGACCGCTTCTGGGAGGTGTTGGCCCGCCGCCTGCCGCCCGAGGTGGCGGCGGCGCTGGTCACCGGCGCGGCGGTCGAGAAGTCGATCGCGCCGCTGCGCTCCTACGTCGCCGAGCCGATGCGCTGGGGGCGGCTGTTCCTGGCGGGCGATGCCGCGCATATCGTGCCGCCGACCGGCGCCAAGGGGCTGAACCTGGCGGCCTCGGACATCCGCTACCTGTCGGAGGCGCTGATCCGCTTCTACCGCGACGGCGACGAGGCGGGGCTGACCGGCTATTCCGCGCGGGCGCTGGCGCGGGTCTGGAAGGCCGAGCGGTTCTCGTGGTGGATGACCTCGCTGCTGCACCGCTTCCCGGAAACCGGCCCGTTCGGCGCGCGGATGCAGGAGGCCGAACTCGACTATCTGTTCGGCTCGGTCGCGGCCCAGACCGTGCTGGCCGAGAACTATGTCGGACTGCCATACTGACACAGACACCAGACGCGGCCGCGCGCAAGACACGGCCCGCCATCCAACGGGAGGCCCCCCATGAAACCCCTTGCACGCCTTGCCGCCGCCCTGATCGGTGCCTGCCTTGCCCTGCCCGCCGCGGCGCAGGAGGTGACGCTGACGGTGCAGCACTTCCTCAGCCCGAAATCCGCGACCCAGACCCGGCTGATCGAGCCCTGGGCGAAGCGGATCGAGGAAGCCTCGCAGGGGCGCATCAAGATCGAGATCTTCCCGGCGATGGCGCTGGGCGGCAAGCCGCCCGAGCTGTATCGCCAGGTGCGCGACGGCGTGGTCGATGTGGTCTGGACGCTGCCCGGCTACACCCCCGGCGTGTTCCCGCGGGTCGAGGTGTTCGAGCTGCCCGAGGTGCATCGCGGCTCGGCGCTGCAGACCACGCTGGCGATGCAGGACCTGATGCCGGTGCTGGGCGAGGACTTCCGCGACGTCCACCCGCTGCTGGTCCACAGCCATGCCGGCAACGCGCTGCACATGGTGGCGGGGCCGATCGCTTCGGCCGCCGATCTGGCGGGCCGCAAGCTGCGCACGCCCTCGCGCACCGGCGCCTGGATGATCGAGGCCTGGGGCGCCGAGCCGGTGGGCATGCCGGTGCCCGACCTGCCGCAGGCGCTGTCGAAGGGGGTGGTCGACGGCGCGCTGGTGCCGTTCGAGATCATGCCGCCGCTGAAGTTGCAGGAACTGACCGCGGCCTCGATCGAGGGGCCCGGGGGCTTGCGCTTCGGCACCTCGGTGTTCCTGCTGGCGATGAACAAGGCGCGCTACGAGGGCCTGCCCGCGGACCTGCGGGCGATCATCGACGCCCATTCGGGCGCCAACCTCGCGGCCGAGATCGGCAAGGTCTGGGACGAGGTCGAGGCGCCCGGCAAGGCGATGCAGGCGGCCTCGGCCGGCGGGCAGGTGGTGCAGCTCGACGCCGCCGCCTATGACGCGCTGATCGCGTTGACCGCGAGCGTCACCGACCGCTGGGTGGCCGAGGTCTCGGGCCAGGGGATCGACGGCAAGGCGCTGGTCGAGCAGGCGAAGCAGGCGATCGCGGCGCATGGGTCCTGAGGCGTGAACGCGGACGAGGGGGGCGGCCTGCCCGGCCTGCTCGTCCGCTGTGCCGCGGTCTGGGCGGTGCTGGCGGGCGTGGTGCTGGCGGCGATCGTGCTGGTCACCACCGCCAACATCGCGCTGTTCGCTGCCCACCGGGTCGCGGCGGTCTGGGGCGGGCAGGTCGCGGGGCTGCCGGGCTATGAGGATTTCGTGCGGCTGGCGATCTCGGCGGCGGGGCTGATGCTGCTGCCCTGGTGCCAGGTGCGGCGCGGGCATGTGGCGGTCGACCTGTTCGCCGCCGGGCTGCCGGGCGGGCTGAGGCGCGGGCTCGAGCGGCTGTGGCTGGTGCTGACCGCGGCGCTGGCGGCGTTCCTGATGGTGATGATGGTGCAGGGCATGGCCGAGACCCGGGCTGACGGGGTGCTCTCGCCCATCCTCGGATGGCCGGAATGGCCGTTCTACCTGCCGGGGCTGGTCTCGCTGGGGCTGTGGGCGGTGGTGGCCGCGGTGCAGGCGGCGGTCGCGCCCGAGCCTGCGGGATGAGCGATCCACTGACCATCGGGCTGGCGGGCCTGGGCCTGCTGTTCGTGCTGCTGGCGCTGCGGATGCCGGTGGGGCTGGCCATGGTGCTGGTGGGCATCGGCGGCAATTACGCGCTGTCGCTGGCGCTGCCCTATCTGCGCTTCGAGCCCTACCTGCGCCAGTTCAAGACCCTGCTGTGGCAGAACGTGGCGAATTACGATCTGTCAGTGGTGCCGCTGTTCGTGCTGATGGGGCTGCTGGCGGCCAAGGCCGACCTGTCGGGCGACCTGTTCCGCGGCATGAGCGCGGCGCTGGGCCGGGTGCGCGGCGGGGTGGCGATGGCGGCGGTCGGGGCCTGCGCGGGGTTCGGCGCGGTCTGCGGCTCGTCGCTTGCCACCGCCTCGACCATGGGGCGCGTGGCGCTGCCCGAGCTGCGGGCGCTGGGCTACAGCCCGCGGCTGGCGACCGGGACGCTGGCGGCAGGCGGCACGCTCGGCATCCTGATCCCGCCTTCGGTGGCCTTGGTGATCTATGCGATCATCGTCGAGGCCTCGATCCTCGACATGTTCCGCGCGGCGCTGCTGCCGGGGCTGCTGGCGGTTGCGGGGTTCGTGGCGGTGATCTGGCTGCGCGTGCGGCTGTCGCCCGGGCTGGCACCGCTCGCCCCGCCGATGGCGGCGGCCGCGCGCGCGCAGGCCTATCGCCGGCTGCTGCCGGTGATGCTGATCTTCGGCACCATCATCCTGGGCCTGGGGGCGGGCCTGTTCACCCCCACGCCGGCCGCGGCCTTCGGCGTCTTCGTGATCGCGGCCTATGCCATGCTGCGGCCCGGTGCGCGGCGGATCGGCCCCGGCGCGGTGGCCGAGGCGATGCGCGAGACGGCGGTGACCGCGGGGATGATCACCTTCATCCTGTTCGGTGCCGAGGTGCTGAAGGGCTTCTTCACCCGCGCGGGCCTGCCCGCGGCGCTGGCCGACTGGGCGGGGACCTCGGGGCTCGACCCGTTCGTGGTGCTGCTGGCGATGCTGCTGGCGCTGATCGTGCTGGGCTGCTTCATGGAGAGCCTGGCGATGATCCTGGTGGTGGTGCCGTTCCTGTGGCCCGCGCTGATCGAGCTGAACGGCGGCGACTATGCCACCGCCGCCACCGCCGCCTTCGGGATGGATGCGGGCGAGCTGAAGATCTGGTTCGGCATCCTTGCGCTGATCGTCGTCGAGCTGGGCCTGATCACGCCGCCGGTGGGGCTGAACGTGTTCATCATCTCGCAGCTTTCGGGCGGCATCGCGATGCGCGAGACCTTTCTGGGGGTGATGCCATTCTTCGCCGCCGAACTGGTGCGGGTGGGCGTGATCGTCGCCCTGCCGGGTCTGGCGCTGGCGCTGCCGCGGCTGATGGGCGGCTAGCGGCCGAGAGCCGGAGTTCCACGGCGGCGCGGATGCGGGTCCGGATCGACCGTCCTGTGCCATCGGCGGGCCCCGCGCGTGGTGCGCAACCTGCCGGGGCGCATGCTTGACACGCCCCGACCCGCACGCAATCATTTGCGCGCGCCGGGGCGCCGGTCAGGGGAGATCAGACATGGCGGAAGATATCAACAAGGCGAAGGCCGAAGCTGCGAAGTCCGCCAAGGTGGCGGCTGCGCTGGCTGCCGCGCTTGGCAAGACGGAGGCCTCGCTCAAGAAGGCCCAATCGTCTGCGGCCAAGGCAAAGTCCGAGCTTTCGGGCGAGGATGACGCCTGACTTCGGATCGCGCGTGGTGACTTCAGGTATTGGAGCGGGTTATGGGAAAGACGATTGACAAATTTCTCAAGGATATTGATGCGAAGGCCGACAGTTGCCAGAAGACCAGCGCAAATTTCAAGCTGATCTGCGAGGCTTGGACCACGTGTCAGGCCGACTGGGACAAGTACGAACCGGAAATGCTGAAACTGAAGAACTGGGAGGACCACCCCTACGCAAAAAAGCGCATTGCGGTGTGGGAAAAGGGAAAGTCGCTTTCGGCCGATCTGCTGAAAAACGCCAATGAAATGAATACGATAATTTCAGGTTTCAACGTCTATATTTCAAAGCGGGAGAAAAGCAAGAATCCCTTCCGCAGCAAGAAATCGCTGCCTGCGGCGCGGGGTATGATCGACACTTATTCCAAGGTTGCCAAGGATTACGTGCAGCTTGCACTCCATGGCAGAAGCCTGTTCCGGTAGGAGCGGGTGAAGAGCCGTGGCCGGCAGGCGAAGCATCGCCGCGGCGTGACCCGGGGGAGTGACGGCGCCGTCTAGAGCACTTTCCTTTCCGATTGAATCGGAAGGGAAGATCTAATTCCATGTTTTGCCGCGCTTTCGAACCGGAAAAGTGGTGTCCACTTTTCCTGAAAGCACTCTAGCCCGCCGCCCGGGCGATCATGACGATGCCTACCACCAGCAGCGCGATGAAGAAGACCCGCCGGAACAGGTCTTCGGAAATCCGGTGGCGCAGCCGCTGGCCGAGCCAGAGCCCGACGAAGGCCGGAACCACCGCCCCGGCCGAGAGCAAGGCGAGGTCGGGCGAGATCAGGTCGTGGCTGCCCATGGCCAGGGCGAGCCCGGTGCTGATGGTCAGGAAGGTGATCCCCAGCGCCTGCACGAAGCGGTCGCGCCCGAGTCCAAGGGTCTGGAGATACAGGATCCCCGGCACGATGAAAATGCCGGTCATGCCGAACAGCACCCCCCCAGCGCCGCCCGCCAGCGGCGACATCCAGACCTCGCGCCGCCCGGGCGGGGGCAGTTGCGGGGTCAGCAGCGCGAAGGCCGAATAGGCGGCGAGCAGGGTGCCCAGCAACACCTCGAGCGTGTCGGTCTGAGCGCCCGCGAGCACGCCGACCCCGATCCAGATGCCGATCTGCGCGCCGCCGAGGAACGGCCAGAGCCGGCGGATCAGCGCCCCCAGCGACGGACCCGCCAGCGCCTGCCAGATGTTCGAGGCGATCGAAGGGACGATCATCACGGCGATCGCGCTTTTCAGCCCGATCAGCGGGGCGAGGAGCGCGAGCACCACCACCGGCATGCCGAGGCCGAGCGCCCCCTTGACGGCGCCGCCCAGCACGAAGCCCAGCACCACGGCCGCGATTGTCAGGGTGTCGGGGATCAGCATGCCGGACATCGTCGGGGCCATCGGATCAGGCCGCGGCAGGGTGCGGCCGAGCGGCCGATCCGCCGCGGCCGGCGAAGAACAGCCACAGCGCGATGCCGAGGTTCAGCAGGTTCCAGGCGATGCCGTTCAGGAAGGCTGCCGCATAGCTGCCGGTGAGGTCGTAGATCTCGCCCGACATCCAGCCGCCCAGCGCCATGCCCAGCACGGTGGCCATCAGCACGATGCTGACCCGGCTGCCGGCCTCGCGCGCCGGGAAATGGTCGCGCACGATCAGCGCGTAGCTGGGCACGATGCCGCCCTGGCTGAGCCCGAACAGCGCCGCGACCAGATAGAGCGAGACCAGCCCGTCGAACGGCAGGAAGAACATCAGCGCCACCGCCTGCAACGCCGAGCCCAGGATCAGCGTGCCGAGGCCGCCGATCCGGTCGGCGATGAAGCCCGAGGCGAGGCGGCTGGCGATGCCGAGGCCCAGCATCATCGACAGCATCTGCGCCCCGACCGCGGGCCCGTAGCCGAGGTCGACGCAATAGGCCACCAGATGCACCTGCGGCATCGACATCGCGACGCAGCAGCCGACCCCGGCCAGCACGAGCAGGGCCTGGAGCCGCGCGGGCGGCAGCGGCGCGGCGCGCCGCTCGGCCCGGGCGCGGGCCGGGGTGGGGGTGTCGTCGACCGCCGGGCGGCGGCGCATGAGATACGACAGCGGCAGCAGCGTGACGACGCAGACCACGCCGATGCCGATATGGGTGGTGCGCCAGCCCCAGTCCTCGATCGCCCACTGGATCACCGGCGGCCAGAGCGCCCCGGCCGCATAGTTGCCCGAGGCCGCGATCGCCACCGCGATGCCGCGCCGGCGGCGGAACCAGTGCGAGACGTCGGCGACCAGCGGCCCGAAGCTGGGCGAGCTGCCCAGCATGCCGATCAGCAGCGCCTGTGCGAGCAGGAACTGGGTGTAGCTTTGCGACAGCCCCGCCGCGACATAGCCCAGGCCCAGCATGACCGCGCCCAGTCCCAGCGGCAGCGCGATGCCGAAGCGGTCGGCGAGGCGCCCCATCAGCACGCCGCCGGCGGCAAAGCCGATCAGCGTTACGGTGTAGGGCAGCGAGGCGCCGCCCCGGTCGATGCCGAATTCGGCCTGGATCACCGGCAGGACGATGACCGCCGACCAGAGCCCGACGCCGCCGATCGCGGCCATCAGGAACGAGAGCGCCAGGCGCCACCAGGCACGGGCGCTGTCGGGCAGGGCGGGGGGCGGGTCGGCGCGGGCGGGCATGTCGGGGGGCTCGGGCAGGGGCAGCGGTTCTCCGCGATACCCTGCGCCCCGCCGTGCGGCAAGCGGGGGGTCGCGCAAGGCGGCCTTGCGCGGTCCACGGCAGGCGTCGCGCACAAGAAATTCCGTTATCCCGGAAAATGGAGGCAATATCCCGGAAAAAGCATTCCGCCAGCGACCCCGGGCGCGCCCCGTTCGGCGACCCTGGCCCGGTCGAGGGAACCCGGTCGACCGGCGTCCTCCCCCGCTTGCGCAGGCGACAGCAGGCGCGAGGCGGCGCATGCTTGGTCATCATGAGGCCCGTGCTGCGCATCGTCGGTCTGATCGTTCTGCCCATGTCGCTTTCGGGCTGCGTGGGTGCGGTGGGGCTTGCGGCGGCCGGGGCATCGGTGCTGTTGAACGCGGTGACCGGCTCCCCCGGCGGAGCCTCGCCCCAGGGCTTGACGATCGATCCCAACAAGGCCCTGTCGGACCAGCTCGCCCGGGCGGATTCTGCGGTGTCGCCGGCCTGCAAGGCGACGCTCGACCGGCTCGAGCCGGCCCTGACCGCGAAGGCGCGCGCCGATCTGCCGGTCGCCGCTGCGCAGGCGGCGCCGGGACCGACCGATCCGGCCCCTGTCGGGCCGGACGCCGCTCCCGCCCCCAGCGTCACGGGGGTGGGCGGGGCCGCACCTGATCGCGGCTGCGCGCTCAGATACGTCTGCCTCGGCGGCGCTCGGGCCCCGGTGCAGATGATGGTCTGTTCGCGCGCCGACGCGGGTGCGGGGGCCGAAGCACTGCCGGTTCCGGCACCCCTCGCCGGTGGAAGCAGCTTCGGGACCGGACCGGGCGTGACCGCTCCGGCCGATGGCGCGGCTCCGGCTGCGCGCGGCGCGAGCGTGCCGCCCGTCCCTCCGGGCGAGACCGGTTGGCGCTGGGCTCCGCCGAACGCCTGAAGGCGCGGCCTGCCCGATCGCCCGATCGGGCGCATCCTACCCCCCGTTCGAGACCGCAGCCTCACCCGTCCGAACCGCCCGGGCGAGGGAAAATCGGCGAACTCCCCCATTCGAGCGACCGTCCCAGGATCGGACTGCCCTTCCATCAGGCGGAGGATTGGCGCATAGTGCTATCACCATTGCGAGAATGTCCGAGTATTTTTCACCCTAAGGTTGCAGAGGTGTCAGTCATGAGCATGCCCTCGATCGGAATCATCTTTCACGACAGATTGTTTGTCGACACGATGGCCGCGGCGTTGGATGGCGGTCAATTCCAGCTTGCCTGGACGCAGCGCGATACCCCCGAGGACGGCGGCGTGCCGAGCGCGCAGCCCTGCGACATCCTTCTGGTTCAGGCCCCGATCCGCGCCGAGCAGATGGACGCGGTGGTGGGGCGCCTGACGCCATCGGGCGAGCGCACCCGTGTCGCGGTGCTGACCATGGCGGGCGAGGACGACGCCACCCTGGCGCTGGCGCGCGACTGCGGGGCCGACGCCTTCCTCAGTTCCGACATGTCGCTCGAGGCGTTCCTCGAATGCCTGCGACTGGTCGCACTTGGCGTGCAGGTGTTCCCGGCGAACGCAAGCCGCAAACCGCGGGCGCACCACAACGGCGGTGCCGCGCAGACCCCGCATGGGCCGCCCAACGGTGTGAACGGGCACGCATCCGAGCCGACCCTGTCGAATCGCGAGATCGAGATCGCCGCGGCGCTGCGCGACGGGCATTCGAACAAGATCATCGCCCGGAAGCTCGACATCACCGAGTCGACGGTCAAGACCCACCTGAAGGCGATCCTGCGCAAGATCGGCGCGCAGAACCGCACACAGGTGGCGATCTGGGCGGTCGAGAACGACCTCTGACACGACCGTCGGGGCCTTCGGATCGGCGCGCGGCCATTGGGCCGGGCGCCGACGACCGTCACCGGGGCTGGGCGCAACGATCGCGTGCCAGCCCCATCACGCCCATGCGCAAATGAATCAGACGCTCACGCGAACATCACGGTGTTGGTGCCGGCGGTAGGCGCGCAGGATGCGTCGCCGCGCCGGTCGGCGGTGCCGGTCAGCGGCGCACCACCGGCAGCAGCCCGCCGACCTGGCCGGTCCAGACATCGACCGTGCTGTCGAAGCGATAGATCACGCCGCTTGCATCGCTGATCACGCGGGCGGTCCAGGTGTTGATCAGCGCACCCGACTCGCCCTGCACGAGGATGAAGCCGCCCGAGCGGTCGCGCCCGGGCACGAAGAATGCGTTGAAGGCGCCGACCGACATGCTCGCGTTGCCACCCCGGAAGTCCGCGCGGCTGAAGTTCGGCAGGAAGTTGCCCTCGCCCGGCCGGCGTGCCAGCGCCGCAGGCCCGCCGGGTGCGGGCGCGACGTCGACCAGCTCGCCGAAGCCGTCGCGCACCAGCACGCGCGGCGTGGCCCCGGTGAGTTGTTCGTTGAGGATCGCCTGGCGGCCGCCGATGCTCATGCCGACCGAAGGCCCGCCGCCCGAATTGAAGGAAAACGGCCGGTTCGACAACTGCGCCTGGGCGCTGCCGGCGACGGCGGTGAACAGGGCTGCGACGAGGATCTGCCTGCCAAGGTCTCGCATCTTCATCTCCATCTGATCCGGGCAGAGGGATACGCACATGACGACACTGCCCGTCAGGCATGTCCCCGGCATCGCGCGCCGCCGGGAGCGGAACTCAACTCTCAATTCCTGAATGTGCGCTCGCGCCCCGGCAGCGGCAAGGCGCGTCCCGAGGTAGGCCAAGCGGGGGAGACCGGCCGCGACGCCGGGCGCCCGCCGCGGCCATGCGCCATGCGATGCGACATGATCGACCCGGGCGCGCGAGGGGCGCGCGAGGTCCGCCCCATCGGGGCAGGCCATCCGGGGGACTGGCCGGCAAACTCGCCTTAAAGTTGTTAACCAATCGCATCATTCTCGTTTTGAAGGACTACTCCGTTCCCGGCCCGGCTCCCCCCTCTGCCCATTCGGCGCGGTCGGCGCGGTGTGCCTACACTCAGGGCATGCAGTCGACCCGGACACAGCTGGCGGCTGCGGCGCCCGGCAGGTCCGAACGGGGGATGACGATGAACATTCGATCCAAATTGCTTGTTTCAGCCTGCGCCGCCCTTGCCCTCGGTGGCTGCGCCCGGATGGTTCCCGGCGCGACCGATGCCGGCGTGACACCGACCTACAGCTTCCCCGTCACCGACAACCAGACGCCCTACAGCACCTGCCTGGAGGAGTTGAAGAACTTCAAGGCCAACAGCTTGCCGGTCTTCGCCGTGGGCGAGGTCGCGGACAAGACCGGCCAGATCAACTTCGACGAGAACGGCCACGCGCTGACCCAGGGCGTGTCGGAGATGGTGATGAGCGCGATGTTCAAGAGCGGCAAGGCGCATCTGGTCGAGCGGCTCGACCTGCGCATCCCGCTGGCCGAGGTCAAGCTGGCCGAGCAGGGCCGGCTGAGCCGCCGGGTCGAGGACTATGGTCGGCTGCCGGCCTCGGACTTCATCGTCGTCGGCGCCCTGACCGAGCTGAACTACAACATCATGTCGGGTGGCGCGCAGCTTTTCGTCCAGGGCGTGGGCGGCGGCGCGCGCACCGTCGTCATCAATGTCGCCCTCGACCTTCGGGTCATCGACAGTCGAAATTTCGCGATCCGCTACGTGTCGAGCCTTCAGAAGCAGATCTACGGCTTCGAGGTGGCTGCGAACATCTTCCGCTTCTTCGGCGACACGCTCGTCGAATTCGATGCGGGCGCGATCAAGAACGAACCGATTCAGCTTGGCGTCAGGTCCGTCGTCGAAATGGCCGTGTACCAGATCATGACGGACTTCCTCGGACTGCCAGCCAACCCGAGCTGCGGGCTGGTCCGGTCCGACGCCATGGCGGCCAAGCTGGAGCAGCTCGCCCCGCAGCAGCCTGTAACGACGTCTCAGTAAAGAGGAGTTTTGAGATGAAATATCACACCCACAGTGCCCTTCTGGGTTCGGCGGCCAGCGCCGTCCTCGCCCTTGGCATGGCATCGCCGGCCCTGGCCTTCGAAAACATCACGTGGACCTGGAACAAGGTCATCGACGAGGTCGTCACCAAGACCATCGACATCAACGCCGAGATCAACCCGACCGGGATGACCGAGGTCGAGAAGCTGCAGATCCAGATCGGCGACGTCAATGCGACCTCGACGGTGAGCGGCATCTACAACGAGCCGATCCGCGACGGTGGCAGCGGAACGGGGTCGGTCATCATCGACGAGACCTTCACGTTCAATGCCCCCGTCGATGACGTGCCCGATCCGAGCATCATCGGCGGTGCGGACGGTGTCGGCGACGGCGACAGCCTGGTGACGGCAACCTTGCTGCCCGGCGGCGAGAACGACGAAGGCGCGGACACGGTGATGTTCGACATTCAGGTCGAGGGAGAAGTTCCCTTCGAGTTCGTCCCGGCCGAGTCGCTTGATGCCGCGCTCGATCTTCCGGCGGTCGAATCGACAGCGACCGCGGTCGGCAACAACCAGTCGATCACCTCGTCGGTGTCGACCCAGTTGCATGACGCGCAGTTCCTGTTCAACGTGAACGAGGACGGTGGCGACAGCTTCCCGGTGCCGATCGGCGTCGCATCGGTGGATGGCGGCGATGATGACGGCGGCAACACCCACACCGACATCGCGCTTGCGGTGGCGCTGGGGGCTATGTTCGGCGTGATCGACAAGGCCGAGATCACCGCGTCGTCCGAGGTCTACGACATCCTCAACGCGACGGTCGCGTCCTCCGCCACGGCGGTGGGCAACAACATGAACGTCGAGGTGAATGCGGTGAGCCCGGGCGATGCCCTGCTGATCGCGGACATCACCCAGGTGTCGGTGGCCGATGTCAGTGCCTATTCGAACGTCTACGGCGTGACGATCGAGGGCTACAACAACCTCGCGGCGGTCAGCCCGATCGTCAGCTCGACCGCCACGGCGGTGGGCAACAACCTGAACATCACGGTCTCGTCGCCTGACGGGAACTGATGCGAAACGCGGCCGGAGGGCGCCCCCGCCCCCCGGCCGCCCGTGCGGGGCCGCGTGCTTGCCGTCTGTGCCCCGCACACCCTGCCGCAGCGCGTGGGGCCATCCCGCCCGGCGCGCTGCGGTTCGCGGGCCGCACGGCACGCCCGCACCTTCCGCGCGCGGGTCGCCCATGCCGCGGGGCCGGGGCGCGCAGGGACGCAGGCAACCGATCCGGCGACGGATCGCCAAGGAGGACGAGATGCACCGCTTTGCCATTCACCGACCGCGCCGCGCTGCCGCGCCCCTGGCGGCGCTGGCGATCGTGCTGGCCGCAGGGCCCGCTGCCGCGCAGATGCTCGACCAGCCCTGGTCGTTCTCGCAGACCAACCGCGCCTCGATCGCCTTCTCGCTGCGCAACGGCGGCGACCCAGGCGAGGGCACGGCCACCGGCGCCGCCGGGCCCGTCATCGTCTGCGGCGGCGGCGGCTCGACCGCGGCCGGCAACAACACCTGCATCGTGCTGAACAACGCCAATGGCCAGATCGAGCTTGATCAGGCGTCGGACGGCTCGCAGGACGCCACCAACACGCAGCAGGTGACAACGACGAATGCCGCTTCGTCCGACGCGGACGACGTGCTGTCGATCCTCGAGGATCAGAACTGATGCGCCGGGCCGGGTGCGTCGCGCGCGCCGTTGTCCCCGCATGGGACGGGGTCGCGGTGGCCGGCGCCCTGCTGTGGTGCATCGTGGCGGCGGCGCTGGCGCTGGCGGCGGTCGGGCCGGCGCGGGCGCAGGCCGGGGCGGGCGCCTATGACGCGCTGGCCGGCATCGGCCACAGCCGCGGCGCGATCCTCGATCAGGTCGAGACGCTGGGCGGTTTGGGGGGCGGCCCGGGCGATGCGCCGCCGCGCGGCATCGAGGTGATCGGGCCCGAGCGGCGCGAGCTGACCGGCGCGGGCGCGCGCGTCCTGCTGATCGACGCCCCCTTTACCCTGAGCTGGCGTGCGGCCAGCGGCGATTTCGCGATCGCGGTGCGCCGCCTGGCCGAGCCGGATGCCGCCGGCTCGCCCGGCCGGCGCGGCGATGACGGCCGGATCGGCACGCGCACCGTGGTCAACCTGATGCAGAGCGTGCGCACCGCGCGCCCCACAGGCGATGGCGCGCCGGTCGAGCGGCTGGGCGCCGGGCAGGGCCGCATCCGGCAGACCGCGCCGGGGCGCTACGAGATCCGCATCGACACGCCCGGCCCCTGGCGGCTGAACATCGGCGGGCGCTGAGGGACGAGCCTGCCTTTCCCAGCGCCGGGCCGTGCGGCGTTAAGGCTTTCTTGGTGGAACGCCGCTAATCTGGCCCTGCGGTCGGGGACCGGGCGGCAGCGACCGTCCTCCCCCCAGCCCGCCGGAGTGCTTGGGGCCTCTGGCTGCGGCTCCCGGCGCTTCGCTCCCGACAATCAACAACATCACACGAGACGGCTCTCTCCGGGCGCGCGATGCCGCATCCGGCATCCGGTCCGCCCGGCGGCGCCGGAAGGGGGCAAGCATGACAGCCGATACTGCAGGGAAGGCGGCGGTCCGGGAGGTCTGGACGACGCTGCGCACGCTCAGGGATCAATGGGTGATGATCGTGTTCTTGACTGGCGCGCTGCTGTGGGCGCGGGACACCTGGGAGCGGATCTCGACCCTTCCCGCCGCGATCGGGAACATCGCGGCCGGGGTCGAGGCGCTGTCCGGGCGACTCGAGGCGGTCGAGAAGGCCGCGGAACGCCTCGCGGCGGGGCCCGTGGCGGAGGCGCGGGGGCGGGCTGGACCCGTCCTCGCGTTCCCGCCCGGGCGCCACGGCGCGACCGATGCCCGGCCGGGAGGGGTCAGCGATCTGCGCCTCGACCCGGTCCGGCGCACGGTGCGCGGTGACTGTGTGCCGGTCAAGCTCGATGCCTTCGTGATCGACGCGGCCGGGCGCTGGTTTCAGGCCGCGGCCACGATCGGGGCGCCGCCGGTGATCGACGCCGAGGGCGATCTTGCCTTTGGCGTGCGCATTCCGGCGGACGTGCCGCCCGGGCGGGCCGCGATCGCGGTCAGCTTCGTCCACGACTGCGGCGGCGGCCTGGTGGTCGACGCCGCGCCCAGACTGCCGATCCGGGTGCTTGCCGACTGAGGCCCCGGCGCCTTCCCACTTCGGGCGGGCCGGCACGCTGCCGGTCCGCCTTTTTTCTGTCCGCGCCCGAACTGCCCACTGTGGCGCCATCTGCTGCCGCATGCAGCAGCAGAGGTCGGCGGCGGGTCCCTGATGTTCGCTTTTGCAGCATCCCGCGGATCAGCAAACGCTTGTGTCGCGACCGAAACATTGGTTTGTTTGGTTCCAAGGCGCGAGCATGCGTGCCAGGACACAGGGAATGGATATGGCTGCGGACACCACGGCCGCCGCGTTCGTCGAGTTCGAACGCGTGCAGAAAAGCTATGACGGCGAGACGCTGGTCGTCAAAGACCTGAATCTGAAGATCGGCAAGGGCGAGTTCCTGACCATGCTGGGGCCGTCGGGGTCCGGCAAGACCACCTGCCTGATGATGCTGGCGGGTTTCGAGACGGCAACGCATGGCGAGATCAGGCTCGGCGGGCGCGGGATCAACAACATCCCGCCGCACAAGCGCGGCATCGGCATGGTGTTCCAGAACTACGCGCTGTTCCCACACATGACGGTGGCCGAGAACCTCGCCTTCCCGCTCGAGGTGCGCAAGATGTCGAAGGCCGACATCGAGGCCAAGGTGGCGCGCGCGCTCGACATGGTGCAGATGGCGGCGTTCGGCGGGCGCAGGCCGGCGCAGCTTTCGGGCGGCCAGCAGCAGCGCATCGCGCTGGCGCGCGCGCTGGTGTTCGAGCCCGAGCTGGTGCTGATGGACGAGCCGCTGGGCGCGCTGGACAAGCAGTTGCGCGAGCACATGCAATACGAGATCAAACATCTGCACGAGCGGCTGGGCGTGACCGTGGTCTATGTCACGCACGACCAGTCCGAGGCGCTGACCATGTCGGACCGCATCGCGGTGTTCAACGACGGCGTGATCCAGCAACTGGCCGACCCCGCCAGCCTGTACGAGCGGCCCGAGAACGCGTTCGTCGCGCAGTTCATCGGCGAGAACAACAAGCTGCGCGGCCGGGTCGAGTCGATCGATGGCGACTGTGCAGTGGTGGCGCTGGACAGCGGACCGAAGGTCAGGGCGCTCGCGGTCAATTGCGGCGGCATCGGCAAGCCCACGCTGCTGTCGGTCCGGCCCGAGCGCGTGCTGGTGGGCACCGAGTCGGTGCAGACCGGCCTGCGCGGGCGGGTTGTCGAACTGATCTATCTGGGCGATCACATCCGCTGCCGCATGCAGGTCGCGGGCGATGACGAGTTCATCGTGAAAGTGCCCAACAACCACGCCCATGCGGTGCTGCAGGTCGGCGAGGAAACGCCGATCGGCTGGTACACCGAAGACTGCCGCGCGCTCGACGCGGCCTGACGCCATTCCGTCCGCGCACTGCCCGGGCGCGGCGGGGATCAATCAATACGGGTTCGCTCAACAGGGAGTATCGCGATGAATCTGAAGTCAGTTCTGATCGGTGCCGCAAGCGCCATCGCCCTGGCGGGCGCGGCGCAGGCGGCCGGCCAGCTTACCGTCGTCTCGTGGGGCGGCGCCTACACCAAGAGCCAGGTGGAAGCCTACCACAAGCCCTGGATCGCCAAGACCGGCAACCAGATCATCTCGGAGGATTACAACGGCGGTCTGGCCGAGGTGAAAAGCCAGGTCGAGGCCGGCAACGTCACCTGGGACATCGTCGATGTCGAGCTGTCGGACGCCGTGCGCGGCTGCGACGAGGGCCTGCTCGAGCCGATCGACGCCTCGATCCTGTCGCCCGCCCCGGACGGCACACCGGCGTCGGAGGACTTCATCCCCGGCACCGTGCATGACTGCGCGGTGACCACGATCATCTGGTCGACGGTCTACGCCTACGACAAGTCGAAGCTGCCGAACGGCCCGACCACGATGGCCGACTTCTTCGACCTGAAGAAGTTCCCCGGCAAGCGTGGCCTGCGCAAGGGCCCGAAGGCGAACCTCGAGATGGCGCTGATCGCCGACGGCGTGCCGGTCGATCAGGTCTACGAGGTGCTGGGCACCGACGAGGGCGTCGCGCGCGCCTTCGCCAAGCTCGACACGATCAAGGCGGACACCATCTGGTGGGAGGCCGGCGCCCAGCCGCCGCAGCTTCTGGCCGATGGCGAGGTGGTGATGACCACCGCCTATAACGGGCGCATCTTCAACGCCGTCGCCGCCGAGGACAAGCCGTTCGAGATCGTCTGGGACGGCCAGGTCTGGGACCTCGACCTGTGGGCGATCCCGAAAGGCGCACCGAACAAGGAGCTTGCACTCGACTTCCTGAAGTTCTCGACCGAGACCGAGCAGCTCGCGGCGCAGGCGTCGTGGATCTCCTACGGCCCGGCGCGCAAGTCGTCGTCGCCGCTGGTGGGCACCTATGCGACCAAGCCCGAGCTGCAGATGGGCCCGCAGATGCCGACGGCGCCCGAGAATTTCGGCAACGCGCTGCAGAACGACTTCGAGTTCTGGGCCGACAACCAGGACGAGCTGAACGAGAAGTTCAACGCCTGGCTGGCGAAGTGATCCCCGGCGGGGGCTGCGGCATGTCCGCGGCCCCCGCTCCCGCCGCACAATCGTTGCCCGCCGGAACGCCGCGCCCCTGCGCCGGGAGGACCCATGGCCGACATCACGCAGCCGACCGCTGCCCCCCTGCTGGCCGCCGACGGCACGCCGCTGCGGCGCAAGCTGGAACAGGCGATGTTCCTCAGCCGGATGCGGGCGCTGGGCCTCGTGGCGCCGCTGCTCGCGTTCATTCTCGCGGTCTTCATCGTCCCGATCCTCTATTTCATGATCCAGGGGATGCATAACCCGGTCTTTGCCGACCGGATGCCGACCTCGACGCCGCTGTTGCAGGACTGGGACGGCCAGAGCCCGGTCACCGAGGCGATGGCCGCGGCGATGGTGCAGGACCTGATCGTGACCCGCGATAACCGCGAGATCGGCCGTGTCGCGACCCGGGTGAACCAGGAATATGCGGGCGCGCGCTCGATGTTCACGTCGTCGGCGCGCAAGGCCGAGAAGATGCAGGCGCCGTTCCTCGAAGCGCTGGTCGCCGCCGACAAGGACTGGGGCAAGCCGGAGGTCTGGCGGGCGATCAAGGTGGCCGCGAGGTCGTGGACGCCGGCCTACTACCTCGCCGCGCTCGATTTGCGCTATTCCGGCGACGGCTCGGTCACGCTCCAGCCCGAGGGGGAGCGCATCTATGTCGCCCTGTTCGTGCGCACCATGGAGATCTCGCTGATCGTGACGCTGAGCTGCTTCGCGCTGGGCTATCCGGTCGCCTGGCTGCTGGCGGCGCTGCCGGTGCGCCGGGCGAATCTCTTGATGATCCTGGTGCTGCTGCCGTTCTGGACCTCGATCCTGGTGCGCACCACGGCCTGGATCGCGATGTTGCAGGGGCAGGGCGTGATGAACGACCTGATGGTGTTCACCGGCATCAATCAGGTGGTGTTGCAGATCTCGCTGCTGTTCAACGACTACGCGGATCTGTCGGTCGCGAGCCTGTGCGGCGTCGACGTGACCGCGGCGCTGAGTTCGATGTCGGGGGCGGTCGAGAAATTCGCGACCACGCCCCCCGGCACGCTGACCCGCTGCGCGACCGAGATCCTGGGCGCGTTCGAGCAGGGCGGCGCGGCCGCCGCGCAGGCGCGCGCCGAGGCGCTGGCCGCGTCGGCCCAGAGCTGGGGCTACGGCGACGAGCGGTTCTCGATGATCTACAACAAGCTCGGCACCGTGATCGCGATGACGCATATCCTGCTGCCGTTCATGATCCTGCCGCTGTATTCGGTGATGAAGACGGTGCCGCCGTCCTACCTGCGGGCGGCGAAGTCGATGGGTGCGACCAACTGGACCGCGTTCTGGCGGGTCTATTTCCCGCAGACCGTGCCCGGCATCGGCGCCGGCGCGCTGCTGGTCTTCATCCTGGCGATCGGCTACTACATCACGCCGGCGCTGGTCGGCGGGCAGGACGGACAGATGATCTCGAACTTCATCGACTTCCACATGCGCCGCTCGCTCAACTGGTCGCTGGCGGCGGCGCTGGGCGGCGTGCTGCTGGTGGTCGTGCTGTTCTTCTACTGGCTCTACGACCGGATCGTGGGCATCGACAACATGAAGTTCGGGTGAGGCGATGTCGGGACTTCCTCCATACGCCTCGACCGGCGAGCGGGTCTGGTATTACAGCTTCCGCGCGATCTGCGGGCTGATCTTCCTGTTCCTGATCATGCCGATCCTGGTGGTGCTGCCGCTCAGCTTCAACGCGCAGCCCTATTTCAGCTTCACCAACGAGATGCTGACCTTCCAGGAGGGCGCGTTCTCGACCCGCTGGTACTGGGACATTCTGATGAACGGCATGGCCGCGCCCGAGGCCACCGAGGGGTGGTGGGCCGACATGTGGCAGAACGCGCAATGGGTGCGGGCGGTGAAGAACAGCTTCTTCATCGGCATCTGTGCCACGCTGATCTCGACCGCGCTCGGCACGCTGGCGGCGGTGGGGCTGTCGCGCTCCGAGATGCCGTATTCCAAGCTGATCATGTCGATCCTGATCTCGCCCATGATCATCCCGCTGGTGATCACCGGCGCGTCGATGTTCTCGTTCTTCAGTCTTGACTTCAATCCCGTCCACTGGTTCATCGAGGGCGACCAGCCGCCCGAGCAACGCTGGCAGCTTGCCTTCACTTATGGCGGGCTGATCCTCGCGCACGCGGCGCTGGGCACGCCCTTCGTCATCATCACCGTGACCGCGACGCTGTCGGGCTTCGACAACAGCCTGGTGCGGGCGGCGCAGTCGATGGGGGCGGACCCGGTGCGGACCTTCTTCAAGGTGCAGATGCCGCTGATCCTGCCCGGCGTGATCTCGGGGGCGCTGTTCGCCTTCATCACCTCGTTCGACGAGGTGGTGGTGGTGCTGCAGATGGCCACGGCCGAGCAGCGCACCATTCCGCGGCAGATGTTCTCGGGCATCCGCGAGCAGATCAGCCCCACGATCCTGGCGGTGGCGACGATCCTGGTATTGATCTCGATCGGGTTGCTCGCCACCGTCGAGATGCTGCGCCGGCGGTCCGAGAAGCTGCGCGGCATGTCCCCGCAATGAGGCGAGGGCTGCGGGCCGCCGGCCTGGCGGCGGCGCTCGCGCTGGCCGCGGGGTGGGCGGACGCGTGCCCGGCGCCGTCGGACACCTTGCTGTGGCATTCCTGCTGGGGCGAGGCGCAGGTTTTCCTGCGGCTGCTGCCCGAGGACATGCCGCATGCGGGGCCCCAGACCGGGCCGCAGACCGAGCGCCTTCTGGTGACCGGCGCCTATACCGCACGCACGCCGCGCGAGGGCGGGCTGCCCGATCCGGTCGGCCTGTTCCTGCGCGACGGCGCGCTGATCGGCCGGCATCTGGCGCGGATGGATGGCATCCTGATCGTCGAGGCCGGCGGGGGTCGCGCCCGCATCGCCCACCGCGCCGCCGTTCCCCTGGGCGGGCAGACCTATGATCTCACCAGCTTCGAGGCGCGGGCGCGGTTCCTGAGCGAGGCGGTCGCCGCCGGCATCTCGCTGATGCAAAGCCATCTTCTGGTGGTCGACGGGCACAGCGACGTGGCCGAGGTCGAGAACGCGCCCGCCTATGTCCGCCGCCTGCTGTTCGAGGACGCCGACGGCATCGGGCTGTGGCAGACCCGCTGGCCGGTCACGCTGCACGAGGCGGCGCGCGCGATCATCGCCGATCTGGCGCCGCGGATGGCGATGAACCTCGACATGGGCAGCTTCGACTTCTGCCTGAGCGAGGTGCCGGGTGCGACGGCGCGCGCCTGCGGCGTGATCGCGCCGGGGAGCGCCGAGCTGGCCAAGCTCTCGAACCTTCTCGACCTGCGGCTGCGGCGCACGCCCCTTTGAACGCCCTGCCGCGAGGGGCTATATCTGACCGTGAGGGAGGACTGTGCCCATGCTGAGGATCGTGCTGGCCAGCGTCGTGCTCTTCGGGCTGCTGCTCGGGCTCTATGCCGTGCTCGACTGGTACATGCGCTGGACGCGGCGCCGCGCGCTCGAGGACGAATATGCCGAAAGCCCCGGCCAGCCCCTGACGCAGGAGGATTTCGTGGATCGCGGCCTCGCGCAATACGAGCGATCGACCGAGAAGCGCCTGCTGATCGGGGTGATCTTCCTGCCGCTTCTGGTGATCGCGCTGCTCGCGTTCTTCCTCAACTGACCCACGTAGCCCCGGGAACCTGTCGATGAACTATGTCAGATGGACGCTTGGCCTGCTGCTGCTCGGGGCCTATGTGGCGGTGCTGCATTACAGCCTGCCCTCGCGCGATATCGTGCGGGTGCTGGGGACCGAGGTGGTGCGCGTGGCCGACGAGCGCACCGACCCCGATGGCCGCGAGGTGCAGATCACGCGCGACCAGATGCGGATCAACACGATCACGCCCACCGGAACCGAGCGGGTCTACCGCAACGAGGACACCGACTGGTCCTTCCCGTGGTATCTCAAGTTCGACAGCGCCAACGTGGCCGCCCGCGCCGAGAACCTGAAATCGACCGAAAGCGAGCCCGACTGGGTGGTGGTGACCCATTACGGCTGGCGCATTCCGATGCTGTCGCTGTTCCCCAACGCCATCGACCTCGACCGCGCCGAAGGCCCCGATCAGGACCTGACGCCGTGGTTCAACATCGTCCTCGTCACGTTGCTGACGCTGGGGCTGATCACGCTGTGGCGAATGGCGCAACTGGCGTTCCGGCGCAATGTCGACCCGGTGCTCGACGAGATCGAGGCGCGCGGCGGGGCGGTGGTGCGGTTCTGGCGCGGCCTGTGGCGCTGAGCCTCAGCAGGCCGACAACTGGGCGCGGTAGCGGTTGGCCTGGCCCGCCACCTGGTCGGCCGCCCCGATCAGCCAGCCCTTCGAGCGCCAGTTGCCGCGCCGGTAGCCGGTATGCCCCTCGTGATAGGCGAGATACTGGTTGAAGGCATCGTGCATCGCCAGCCCGTTGGTGTCGCGCGTCTTGGCCATGTACCAGCCGACGAAATCGGCCGAGTCCTCGAAATCGTCGCGATCGGCGCCGCCATTGCCGGTCTCGCGGCGATACCAGTCCCAGGTGCCGTCGATTGCCTGGCTGTAGCCCTCGGCCGAGGAAACGCGGCCCCAGGGGATGACCCCCAGCGCGTATTGCTTGGGGGTCTTGGCATCGCCCCGGAAGCTCGACTCGCGCCAGATGATCGCCATCTGCACCTCGACCGGCGCGCCCCAGCGCGCGGCCGAGGCCAGCGTCGCGTCGCGCCAGTCGGGCCGCTCGTCGAAGATCGCGCAGATGTTGTCCTGGCTCCGCGGCGGCCCCGATGGCGTCGAGGAACAGGAGGTCAGCGCGAGGGCCAGCGCCATGAGGCCCGCGAGACGGGGAAACGAGAGGATGGGCTGCCCGGTTCTTGCCATTTGCGCGGCAGTTTAGCGCAGAACCCTCAGGCAGGGAATCCCCTCAGAGCAGGTAGGCCAGCGCCACCGGGATGCCCGCGAGCGAGAGCACGGTCGAGACGACGACAAGGCCCGCGACCGCCTCGGGCTCGCGCTGGTAGCGGGCGGCGAGCATGTAGTTGGTCACCGCAACCGGCATCACCAGCTGCAGGAACAGCACGCCGGTCGCGACCGCGGGCAACCCCACGGCATGGGCGGTGCCCAGCGCCACCGCCGCGCAGATTGCGTATTTCGCGACCGAGACCACCGCCGCGCGCCCGATATCGCCGGCCCGAAGCCGCGCGATCGACACGCCCAGCGTCAGCAGCATCATCGGGATGGCGATCTGCCCGGCCAGCCCCAGCGCGCTCAGCAGCCAGTCGGGCAGCTCCCAGTCCATCACCGCGAACAGCCCGCCGAGGATCGAGGCATAGACCAGCGGCTGCTTCAGCGCCTCGGACGGGCGGCCGACGCCGGCCACCATGTAGATGCCGACGGTGAAGGACAGGATCGCCATCACTGCGAAGATCACCATCGCCAGCGCCAGTCCCTGATCGCCATAGGCGAACAGCGCGACGGGAAGCCCGACATTGCCCGTGTTACCGAAGATGACCGGCGCAAGCCATGTCCGCTGCGACAGCCCGGCGAGGCGCAGCAGCGGTGCTGTGGCGAGGGTCACCGCCGCATAGGCGGCCAGGCTTGCGAGCGCGATGTCGCGGAAGGCGGCAGGGTCGATCTCGGCCTTGACCAGCGTCGCGAAGATCAGGCAGGGGACCGAGAAGGTGAGCGAGAGCCGCGTCACGAACTCGAGGTCGAAGGGCGCCTTGCGGCGTGCCCAGACAAATCCGGCGAGGGCGAGCAGGAAGACGGGCGCGGTGATCGAGAAGATCTGGGCGAGCATGATGTCCCGGGATGCGGCATTGCGGCGCTGCAATATCGACAGATTGCCGCCACGGCGCTAGACCACACTTATGATGATCGTGAAGGAATCGCAGGGAATGCTCAACGTCGAGGCCAAGTTCCGGATCGGACAGGTGGTGAAGCACCGCTTCTACCCCTTCCGCGGCGTCATCTTCGACGTCGATCCGGTCTTCGCCAACACCGACGAGTGGTGGGAGTCGATCCCCGAGGAAGTCCGGCCCCGCAAGGACCAGCCCTTCTACCACCTCTTTGCCGAGAACGACACGAGCTACTATGTGGCCTATGTCTCCGAGCAGAACCTGCTGCCCGACGATTCCGGCGAGCCGGTCGAGCACCCGGAGATCGAGGACTACTTCACCGCGCATGACGGCGCGAACTACGTGCTGGACCCCGAGAACAAGCACTGACCCCGACGGCGCCGCGAGGCGCCCCGGGTCGAGCCCCGGGGCGCGCCACCTCGCGGGTGTCCGGCCGAGCCGGCGGCCTGGCGAGGTGCGGAACCTCGCCGTCGCCCCTCAGTACCCGTGCGCCATGCCGTCCTTGCGCGGATCGGTGCCGCCGATCAGCAGGCCGCGGTCGTGGTCGATCCAGATCGCCTGGCTGCCGCCGATCGCCACGTCGCGCGGGCCGGTGCGGTGGCCCATCGCCTGCAGCGCGGTCCACACCCCGGGCGCATAGCCGCGCTCGATGCCGACCACGCCGTCCTGCTGGAACAGGCGGGGCGCGTCCTGCGCCGCCTGGACGTCCATGCCGTAGTCGAGCACGTTCGAGATCAGCCGCACATGGCCGTGCGGCTGGTAGGCGCCGCCCATCACGCCGAACGGCATCACCACCCGGCCGCCCTGCTTCAGCATGCCCGGGATGATGGTGTGCAAGGGTCGCTTGCCGCCCGCGATCTCGTTCGGATGGCCCTTGGTCAGCACGAAGCCGGCGGCGCGGTTGTTGAAATTGATGCCGAACTTCTCGGAGCAGAGCGACACGCCGAAGTCGTGGTAGACCGAGTAGATCAGCGACACCGCCATGCGGTCGCGGTCCACGACCGTGATGTAGATCGTGTCCTTGTGCGGCGCCCCGATCGGGTCGGTCGGCCAGTCCATCGCCCGGGTGCGGTCGATCCGGCCGGCGAACTCCTTTGCCAGCGAGGGCGCGAGGAACGCCTCGATCGTCATGGTCATGTGGTCTGGGTCGGCGATCGCCTGGTTGCGCGCGGCATAGGCGAACTTGGCGGCCTCGATCTCGAGATGCGCGCGCTCGGCGCCCAGCGGGTCGAGGCTTGCGATATCGAAATGGCCGAGGATCTGGGCCATCAGGATGGCGGTGGCGCCATGCCCGTTCGGCGGCAGCTCGATCAGCTCGGAGCCGCGGTAGGGGCCCGAGACCGGATCGACATAGACCGCCTCGCAGGCGGCGAAATCTTCCAGCGTGTGGGCGGCGCCCAGCGCGTTGAGCGAGGCCACCATGTCCGCGGCCACCTCGCCCTCGTAGAACGCGCGGGATCCGTCCTTGGCGATGCGGCGCAGCACCTCGGCCTGGCCGGGGTGGCGGAACAGCTCGCCCTCGGCCAGCGGGCGGTCGGCGTGCAGGTAGTGGCGGCGCATCGCGCCCCGCATCCGCGGCTCGCCGCGCGCCCAGTCGAAGGCGGCGCGGGGGACGACGCGCAGCCCTTCCTCGGCGTAGCGGATCGCGGGGGCGAGCAGGCGGTCGAGCCCGAGGCGACCGTGATCGGCCGCAAGCCGCTCGAAGCCGCGGATCGCGCCCGGCACGACCACCGAATTGGCGTCGTCGGGGTCCATGACGCTCCAGCCGCGGGCGCGCAGGGCGTTGGCGGACACGCCCTTGGGCGCGCGGCCCGAGGCGTTCATGCCGAGCACCGTCTCGCTGCCCGCGGGCTTGATCAGCGCGAACATGTCGCCGCCGATGCCGGTCATCGCCGGCTCGCCGAGGCCCAGCAGCACGGCCCCCGCGATGGCGGCGTCGAGCGCGTTGCCGCCGGCCTCGAGCGTGTCGATGGCAACCTTGGCGGCGATCGGGTGCGAGGTCGCGCAGATCGCGTTCGAGGCGTAGAGCGGCGAGCGGCCGGGAAGCTGGAAGTCGCGCATGATGAGGGGCCTTTCGGTGCGGAGTGGTCCGCCGGCTTTACCGTTCCCGCGCCCTGGTTTCCAGAGGCTGTTTCGCTTTTCCGCGCCGCGGGGCGCGCGGCAGGCGGGGGCCAAACGGCTTGCAAAGCGCGGGGGCGGGGTGTCATCATTTGATGATGGAGTGCGAGCCGCCATACGTGCTGCCGTCAGCCCGCGACGCGGCGCTGACGACCTTCGACCGGCGCGAACTGGCGGTGATCCTGAACATCTACGGCCGGATGGTCGCGCTGGGCGAGTGGCGCGACTATGGCATCGACCACCTGCGCGACCGGGCGGTGTTCTCGATCTTCCGCCGCGCGGCCGAACACCCGGTCTACACCATCGAGAAATGCCCCCGCGAGGCCGCCCGCCAGGGGGCGTGGTCGGTGGTCGCCATGGACGGCCGCATCCTGAAGCGCGGCCGCGACCTGGGGCAGGTGCTGCGGGTGCTGGAGCGCAAGCTGATCCGCGCGGTCGAGATCGGGTGAGGGGTGTGAAAGGCGGGGGCTTTCACGCGTGAAAGGGTGGGTAAGTGGTTGGTTTTGAAGGGGGAGTGGTGTGGCGTTAAGTGAATTGAAAGGGTTTCCCTGAGCCCTCACGGGAGGAAACTGCTTGTCCGAAGATTTCGGAATCTAGGTCACCCCTAAATTTTGCAGTAGATAATTCAGAATCATGAATTATACATGCAGAAAACACACACAAACTAAAAAAAGGGTATATCGTGAGAAGCTCAGGCAAGATTGAAATTCCATTTAATAAACCATCTGTTGTGGGAAAAGAATTTCAATACATTTCTGATGCGATTGAGCGCGGCCAACTTTCTGGGGATGGTCACTACACATATCTTTGCAGTCAAAAAATCTGTGAGCTGACGGACGCGCCAAAAGCACTAATGACCCATTCATGCACCGCTGCGCTCGAAATGGCGTCACTACTTTGCAACCTCGGGCCAGGGGACGAGGTGATCATGCCCTCGTTCACCTTCGTTTCGACCGCGAATGCGGTTGCGC
>JAVVFE010000002.1:0-29684 GCA_032251175.1 Thermohalobaculum sp. | reverse complement strand
GTGTCGAAGGCGAGCGACGACTTGCCCGAGCCCGACAGTCCGGTGATGACCGTCAGAGCGTCGCGCGGGATGTCGACGTCGATGCCCTTGAGGTTGTGCTCGCGCGCACCCCGCACCGAGATGAATTTCTGCTCAGCCATGCGACTCATGCCTTTCAGGATATCCCGCAGACATAACCTTTCGGGCGGGATTTGCGAGTCGGCGCAAACGTAAACAAAACAGGAACAAATGGGAAGACGCCAGATCATACCAGTTTTCCTTGAGTCCGACTCATGCCGTCCTGACTGTGCTGCGCGCCCCGGGCTTGACCCGGGGCCTCGCGTGGTCAGCGGTGCGGTGCGAGGCCCCGGCTTGGAGGCCGGGGCAGCGGAAGTCCCAATGATCGGTCCCGATCAATGCAAGCTGGTATCAGGCGGTCGCTGTCGCCGCGGCCTGCTCCATGCCTGGCAGCGGCCCCGCCATCAGTTCCTCGATGAACAGGCCCAGAAGCTGCGGCCGCCCGGTCACGCCGGCCTTGGCGTAGATCGCGTTCAACTGCGCCTTGACCGTGCCCTCGCGGGTGCCGCGCAGCGTGGCGATCTCGGCGTTCGACAGGCCCTTGATCGAGAACAGCGCCACGTCGCGCTCGGCCGGCGTGAGGGCCCAGTCGTCGAAATGTTCCTCGAGCAGGTCGTGCAGCGCACCCGACGCGATGCGGATCTGGCGCTGCGCGGCATGCATCTGGCGGATCAGCCCGACAAGCTGAGATCCGATCAGGACGACGCCGGACATGAGCGCCAGCACCACCGCCATCTCCAACACGCTGTGCAGCAGGTCGTCGCCGCCTGCGCCGCTGGCGGCGATGTCGACCCCCGCATCCGCGACCAGGAACACCAGGCATCCCAGTTGCAGAGCGAGCACGACAAATAGGCCCAGCGCCCGGCGTTTGCGGCGGGCGCTGGCAGGATCGGGTCTGGCGGACCGGGGGTGGGGCTCGGTCATTGTCTCCGGGCGTCACGGCTGGGGCGGGATCTCCTTCACGCCGGTGATCATCGCACGGACCAGCGGCACATGGGAACGCCACTGTTCCAGAAGGACCCCGGCGACATGCAGCCCAACCGAGATCAGCGCCCAGTTGACCAATGCCTCGTGGGCCTCCTCGACCCAGTCGACGCCCCAGAACGCGGTGGTGGTCATCAGCCAGCCGGTGGCGCCGATCGCGATCATGGTCGCGAGCAGGTTGTAGACCATCAGCGCGCCCAGCGGGTTGTGCGACAGATGCACGTCGCGCTTGCCCCGCAGCATCGCCCCGAGGTGCCGCCGCGCCGCGCCGAGGCTGGGCGGAAAGGCCGCAAAACGCGCATGGCGTGTGCCGATCACACCCCAGGCCAGCCGCACGGCGACAAGACCCAGCAGGGCATACCCGGCCCAGCGATGCGCCGCTCCCTCCTCGTCGAGGAGCGCGACATTTGCGAAGAACAGCACCACGACCGACCAGTGGACGAGACGGACGAGCGGATCCCAGACCCGCTCGCCGCCAGCTTTGCCTGGCCCGCCCGTGCGTGTGGACGGGGCGGCCATCAGTCGTCGGCCTTCGTCTTGACGATCTCGCCGGTCTCGGGGTTGACGTAAAGCTCGAAGCGCTTGCCGTCCTTCAGGGCGTAGACCTCGACCATGCCGTCCTCGCGGTCGAGCTTGCGCACCTCGTAGCCCTGCGCGGTCACGACTTCGGTGACGCGGGCGCGCTCGGCATCCGAGACGGCTTTGTCGCTCGACGCCAGCGCGGCCGCCGGCAGCGCAAGGGCAAGGGCGAGGGCGAGGGGTGCGAATGTGCGCATCTGTCATCTCCGTGGCTGCGACCGGTTCCCGTTTCGGGCCCCGGTCTGGGGCGGCACGGACTATCCGGCCGCCGATGGGGGGCAGATCGGGTGTCCGGTTCTGCCGTGCCATTGCCGCGCGGTTCACCTGCGCCCGCATTGAACCGGAGTTTATGCGGCAGAGGCGGTTTGCCTGGGCGCGCGCGGCATGGGAAGCTTGCGGCCCGAGGGCAGCCGGGGGTCCGGCCCGCCGTGTCGGCGTTGTGGAGGCGGAATGGTCTTCTATCTCACCCTGATCCTCACCTGCCAGCTTGCGGGCGAGGTGATCGTCAAGGCGGCGGGGATGCCGCTTCCCGGCCCCGTGCTGGGCATGGTGATCCTGTTCACCGGCCTGATGCTGCGCGGCCTGCCCGAGGGGCTGGCGCGCGTCGGCGACGCGCTGCTGGGGAATCTGTCGCTGCTGTTCGTGCCGGCAGGGGTGGGGGTGATGCTGCATGCCGGGTTGCTGGGGCGCGACTGGCTGCCGATCGGGGCGGCACTGGTGGTCTCGACCCTGCTGACGGTCGCGGTCACCGGCCTCGTGATGGCCCGGCTGAACCGCGGACGCGAGGACGGGCAATGAGCGAGGGCATGCGCGACATCTGGGTCTATCTGGCGCGCGAGCCGCTGGTGCACCTCACGCTGACGCTGATGGCCTTTCAGGTAGGATCGTGGATCTACCGGCGCGGCGCGATGAACCCGCTGCTGAACCCGGTGCTGATCGCGGTCGTGCTGGTGGTGTCGGGGCTGCTGCTGACCGGCACCAGCTATGACGCCTATTTCGAGGGGGCGCAGTTCGTCCATTTCCTGCTGGGGCCGGCCACCGTGGCGCTGGCGATCCCGCTCTACCGGCAGGTCGCCCGGGTGCGCCGCTCGGCGCTGGCGCTGGGGGTGTCGATCGTCACCGGCTCGCTCGCGGCCTCGGCAAGCGCGGTGGGGGTGGCCTGGGCGCTGGGGGCCTCGCGCGACACGCTGATCTCGGTCGCGCCGAAATCGGTCACGGCGCCGGTGGCGATGGGCATCGCCGAGAGCCTGGGCGGCCTGCCCTCGCTGACGGCGGTGCTGGTGATCCTGACCGGGATCCTGGGCGCGATGCTGGGCCCCTGGGTGCTGACGCTGGCGGGGGTGCGCGACTGGGCGGCGCGGGGGCTGGCGATCGGCACCGCGAGCCACGGCATCGGCACGGCGCGGGCGTTGCAGGTCAACGAGGTGGCCGGCGCCTTCGCCGGGCTCGCCATGGGGTTGAACGCGCTGGCGACCGCGCTGCTGTTGCCGCTGCTTGCGCGCCTTGTTCTGTGAAGTGCTGGGTGTGGCGCCCGGCCGGGCCCGCGGATAAGGTGCGCCGAGACCGAAGATTCGAGGGATGAGGGAGGCCGCGCCATGGCGGGCAGCGTGAACAAGGTGATCCTGATCGGCAATCTGGGCCGCGACCCCGAGGTGCGCGCCTTTCCCAGCGGCGGGCGGGTGTGCAACCTGCGCATCGCGACGTCCGAGACCTGGCGCGACCGCGAGACCGGTGAACGCAAGGAGCGAACCGAGTGGCATTCGGTCGCGATCTTTTCGGAGCCCCTGATCAAGGTGGCCGAGAATTATCTGCGCAAGGGCTCGAAGATCTATGTCGAGGGCCAGTTGGAAACCCGCAAATGGCAGGACCAGTCCGGACAGGACCGCTATTCCACCGAAGTCGTGCTGCGGCCCTACCGCAGCGAACTGACCATGCTGGATGGCCGCGGCGAGAGTGGCGGTGGCGGTGGCAGTGGTGGCGGGCGCGACGACTTCGGCGGCGGCACGGGGGGCGGTCAGGGTGGCGGATCGTCGGGCGGCGGCCAGGGTGGCGGTCGCGGCGGCGACATCGACGACGACATTCCGTTCTGAGCCGTTGGGGGCCCACATGGCACATGACCACGACCACCAGCACGGGCCCGATTGCGGCCACGACCACGGCGCCGACGGTGCAGATCGCGACCGCGCCTTCTTCGACGTCGCCGACCAGTTCATCGCGGTCGCCAACCGCCTTGCCGACGAGGTGCCGTCGTCGCGCATCTCGGCTGCGATGATGTATGCGACGGCGCGCTTCAACGCCTTCCTCGCGCAGACGCAGGGCGTCGAGCCGGGCGACGTGGACGAGGCGACGATCGCCTATTTCCGCGAGGAGTACGAGCGCATGCTGCGCGAGAACCTGGGTCAGCCGCTGGTCGCGAGGCAGAACTGACCGGCGCATGGTCGGGGTTCCGCCGGGCAGCCGGCGGGCCCTGGGCAGAACGCGCCGGAAAACCGCAGTCGGTGGTGGAAAAACCCTGATCCGCCCGCAACATCTCGTGTGCGCGGTTGCCCTGCGCGTGGCCAGTGGCCTATAGTCGGGCGGAACCAGCGGCGCCTGCCCCACCGGGCCCGCCGCGCCCCGGAGAGAGCCTGCCTTGACCGACGAGACCGAGACCGACGAGGGGCCCGAAATCCCCCGCCTCGCCCATGACGGCCCGACCATCGCGGTCGAGGAGGAGATGAAGCGCAGCTATCTCGATTACGCCATGAGCGTAATCGTCAGCCGCGCCATCCCCGACCTGCGCGACGGCCTCAAGCCCGTGCACCGGCGCATCCTGTTCGCGATGCACGAGGCCGGCAACACCCACGACAAGCCGTATCGCAAGTCGGCGCGCACGGTCGGTGACGTGATCGGCAAATATCACCCGCATGGCGACTCGGCGGTCTATGACGCGCTGGTGCGCATGGCGCAGGAATTCTCGATGCGCCTGCCTCTGCTCGACGGGCAGGGCAACTTCGGCTCGCTGGATGGCGATGCGCCGGCGGCGATGCGCTACACCGAAGTGCGCATGGCCAAGGCCGCGCAGGGGCTGCTGGAAGACCTCGACAAGGACACGGTCGATTTCCAGGACAACTATGACGGCCAGGACCGCGAGCCGATGGTCATGCCGGCGCGCTTCCCCAACCTTCTGGTCAACGGTGCGGGCGGCATTGCGGTCGGCATGGCCACGAACATCCCGCCGCACAACCTGGGCGAGGTGATCGACGCCACCATCGCGCTGATCGAGGATCCCGACCTCGACATCGACGCGCTGATGCAGTTCATTCCGGCGCCCGACTTCCCCACGGGGGGCGTGATCCTCGGGCGATCCGGCGCGCGCAAGGCCTATGTCACGGGGCGCGGCAGCGTGATCCTGCGCGCGCGCATCGACGAGCGCGAGATCGAGGCGGGCGGGCGCCCGCGCATCGTTGTGACCGAAGTGCCCTACCAGGTGAACAAGTCCACGCTGGTCGAGAAGATCGCCGAGCTTGCGCGCGAAAAGAAGGTCGAGGGGCTCGCCCATATCCAGGACGAGAGCGACCGCTTCGGCGTGCGCGTCGTGATCGACCTCAAGCGCGACGCGACGCGCGATGTCGTGCTCAATCAGCTCTACCGCTTCACCCAGCTCCAGACCCATTTCGGCTGCAACATGCTGGCGCTGAACAACGGCAAGCCGGAACAGCTCGATCTCAAGACCATGCTGACCGCCTTCCTCGAGTTCCGCGAGGTGGTGATCGCCCGGCGCACGGCGCATCTGCTGTCGAAGGCGCGGGAACGCGCGCACCTGCTGTGCGGCCTCGCGGTCGCGGTCGAGAACGTCGACGAGGTGGTCGCCACCATCCGCACCTCGCCCGACCCCCAGACCGCGCGCGAGCGGCTGAAGGAGCGGCGCTGGCCCGCGGCTGAGATCGCGGGCTATATCCGGCTGGTGGACGACCCCAGCCACCGCATGAACGAGGACGGCACCTACTACCTGTCGGACGCGCAGGCGCGCGCGATCCTCGAGTTGCGCCTCCAGCGCCTGACCGCGATGGGCGTGAACGAGATCGGCGAGGAGCTTGAGGGGCTCGCTGGCAAGATCACCGACTATCTCGACATCTTGCGCTCGCGCGAGCGGATCATGGCGATCATCCGGGAGGAGCTGACCGCGATCCGCACCGATTTCGCGACGCCGCGGCGGTCCGAGATCGTCGATTACGAGGGCGACCTCGACGAC
Organism: Thermohalobaculum sp.; assembly: GCA_032251175.1. GTDB lineage: Bacteria > Pseudomonadota > Alphaproteobacteria > Rhodobacterales > Rhodobacteraceae > Thermohalobaculum. The sequence goes on along the minus strand of JAVVFE010000002.1, from coordinate 23,830 downwards.
GAGGACCTGATCGAGCGCGAGGACATGGTGGTGACCGTCACCCATGGCGGCTACATCAAGCGCACGCCGCTTGCGGAATTCCGCACGCAAGGAAGGGGCGGCAAGGGCCTCGCCGGCATGGCGATGAAGGAGGAGGACTTCGTCACCCGCCTGTTCGTCGCGGGCACCCACACGCCGCTCCTGTTCTTCACCACCGACGGCATGGTCTACAAGATGAAGACTTGGCGCCTGCCGCCGGGCGGGCGCAACGCGCGCGGCAAGGCGATGGTCAACATCCTGCCGATCGCGAGCGGTGTCTCGATCGCCGCGGTCATGCCGGTGGACGTGCCCGAGGACGAGTGGGAGAACCTGCAGATCGTGTTCGCCACGTCCGAGGGCGATGTGCGGCGCAACCGGCTGTCGGATTTCACCAACGTCATGCGCAACGGCAAGATCGCGATGAAGTTCGAGCCGGGGTCGGCAACGCGGCTGATCGGCGCCCGGATCTGCGACGCGGGCGACGACGTGATGCTGGTGACCGCCAGGGGCCGGGCGATCCGCTTCCCCACCACGGATGTGCGCGTCTTCGCTGGCCGCGAGTCGACCGGCGTGCGCGGCATCCGGTTGGCCGAGGCCGACACCGTGGTCTCGATGTCGGTGATCCGCCATTTCGAGGCAACGCCCGAGGAGCGCGCGGCCTATCTCAAGACGCGCCGTGCGGTGGCCGGCGCGCTCGACGAGACCGAGGAGGCGCCCGAGGCCGAGGAGGCCGAGGCGGTGGCCGACATCGCGCTAGCCGAGGGACGCTATGCCGAGATGTCGGCGGCCGAGGACCTGATCCTGACCGTCACCGAGAAGGGCGCGGGGAAGCTGTCGTCGAGCCACGACTACCCGGTGCGCGGGCGCGGCGGCCAGGGCGTGGCGGCGATGGACCGCGCGATGCGCGGCGGGCCGCTGGTGGCGTCCTTCCCGGTCGAGCTGGACGACCAGATCATGCTGGTCACCAATGCCGGCCAGTCGATCCGCTGCCCGGTGTCGGACATCTCGTTCCGCTCGCGCAACGCCGGCGGCGTGCGGGTGTTCAACACCGCCGGGGACGAGAAGGTGGTCTCGGTCGCCTGGATCGCCGAGCAGGGCGAGACGGACGAGGGCGAGGCATAGGCACGGGCGTGCGGGGGGCTGGGGGCCATGCTGATCGGTGACGGGGCGCAGGTCTGGAATGTCAATCCGCTGATCGTCTCGGTCGACGGTTTCCTGAGCGGCGCCGAATGCGAGACGATCATCGCGCTGGCGCGCGGTCATCTCGAACGCGCGACGGTCATCGACCCCGAGCACCGGATCGCCTACTCGGACGAGCGGACCAACTCGCACTGCATTATCGCGCCGCGCCAGAACGCGGCGCTGGCCACCCTCTGCCTCAAGCTGGGCGCGCTGCTGCGCCTGCCTTTCCCGAATGCCGAGGGCGTGTCGGTGCTGCATTATGCGCCAGGGCAGCAGTTCCGCGAGCATGCCGATGGCTTCTCGATCGAGCGCGAGCCGGACTATGTCGCAGCGATCGAGGCGAATGGCGGGCAACGCCTGTTCACCACGATCTGCTACCTCAGCGATGTCGAGGAGGGCGGGGCGACACGGTTCCCGGTGCTCGGCTGCGAGGTCACGCCCAAGCGCGGCCGGCTGCTGATCTTCGCCAACACGCTCGCGGGGTCGCGCGATGTCACCGGCCTCGTCAACCATGCCGGCACGCCGGTGACGAAGGGCGAGAAATGGGCGGCGACCGTCTGGTGGCGCGAGCGGACCTGGGTGCCGACCCCCTGATCCGGCCGCGACCCTGCGCGCCACATCCTTGCCCGCCGTGTCTTTTGGCGCCACGATCCTGCCCGCTGCGGGATCGGACGCCGCGCGGCGATGCGGGCTGTGCGCGGCGCCCAGTTGGTCAGAACGGTCCGGGCAGGCTCGCGGCGGTGCGCACCCAGCTTTCGCCGTCGAAATGGATGCCGCATTCGACCTTGTCCGCGCCGCGCCAGCGCCCGGCCCGCAGGTCCTCGCCCTCGCCCACCGGCGAGGTGCAGGGCGCGCAGCCGATCGAGGGGAACCCCCGTGCCACCAGCGGATGGCGCGGCAGATCGTGGCGGGCGATGTAGGCGGCCGCATCCTTCGCATCCCAGCGGGCGAGCGGGTTGATCTTCATCCGCACCGTCCCGGCCTCGGCCTCGAAGGGCTCGAGCGCGATGCGGGTGTGCGACTGATACCGCTTGCGCCCGGTGATCCAGGCGGCGAAGGGCTGGAGCGCGCGCCGCAAGGGCTGGGTCTTGCGGATGTCGCAGCAGCCGTCGGTGTCGCGCCGGTGCAGGTGGCCCTCGGGGTCGGCGGCGACAAGGTCGCGCGCATCCGGCCGGATCAGCCGCACGCCGGTCAGCCCGAAGCGCCGCGCGAGATCCTGCTGGTAGGCCAAGGTCTCGGGGAACAGCATCCCGGTCTCGAGAAACAGCACCGGCAGGTCGCGGTCGAGACGCGAGACCATGTGCAGCAGCACCGCCGACTCGGCCCCGAAGGACGAGACCAGCGCGACCTCGCCCCGGTCGTGCACCGCCAGCGCCTCGGCCAGGATCTCCTCGGCCGTGCTGTCGGCATGGATGCGGTTCAGCGCCGCCGCACTCGCCGCGGCGCTCATCCGGCGGATCGGGTGGCTCAGTCCGTCAGCCATCGGCCCCGCTCCGCGCGTCGAGGATCGAAGCCCGCGCGCCCCCGCGGCCGCGCTGGTAGGCGTGGTCGGCGCGCGCCAGCGCCGCCTGCCACTGCGCGGCCGGCTGGCGCCCGGCCAGCGCATCGGGGATTTCGACCTCGTCGAAGCCGCATTCCAGAAGATAGGCGAACTGGTCGGCGATCACCGGCCCGGCCGCGCGCAGCCGCCCGGCAAAGCCAAGGTCGCGCAGCCGCCGCCCGATCGAGAAGCCGCGCCCGTCCGAGAACGACGGAAAGGCGACCGAGATCAGCGCGATCCGGGCGAAGTCGCCGGCCAGTTCCGCCGGCTCGGCGCTGTTCGGCAGATGCACGCCCAGCGGCGCATGATCGACCGAGGCGAGGCGGGCGAGGTCCACGATTGCCGGCCCCGCAGGCAGGGCGGCATCGTCCTCGACCCGGGTCCAGCGGTCGGTGATGCTGCCGTCGCGGTCAATGAGCAGGCTCATAGAGCGCCTCCTTGAACGGTTCCATGCCAACGCGGCGATAGGTCTGGAGGAAGGTTTCGCGGCGCGACGCGCGCAACGCGAGATAGCGCTCGACCAGGGTTTCGATGACGCCCGGCACCTCGTCATAGGCAAAGCCCGGCCCGGTGCGCTCGCCGAGCGACGCATCCGCCCCGGCATGGCCACCCAGCGTGATCTGGTAGCTCTCGACCCCCGCCTTGTCGATGCCGAGGATGCCGATATGGCCGACATGGTGATGGCCGCAGGCATTGATGCAGCCCGAGATCTTGATCGCCAGCGGCCCGATCTCGGCCTGCCGGCGCGGATCGGCAAAGCGGCGCGAGATCGCTTGCGCCACCGGGATCGACCGGGCGGTGGCCAGCGCGCAGTAGTCCAGCCCCGGGCAGGCGATGATGTCGGTCACCAGCCCGCGATTGGGCGCGTCGAGCCCGATGCCGGCGAGCCCGCGGAACACCTTGGGCAGATCCGCCAGCGCCACGTTGGGCAGCACGATGTTCTGCTCGTGCGTCACCCGCAGTTCGGACGCCGAATGCCATTCGGCCAGATCGGCGAGCACGCGCATCTGCTCGGACGTCGCGTCGCCCGGCACGCCGCCGATGGGCTTGAGCGAGACCGTCACCGCGCGGTAGCCCGGCAGGCGGTGGTCGTGGGTGTTCTGCGCGACCCAGGCGGCGAACGACGGGTCGGCGCGCAGGGCGCGCTGGAAGCCTGCATCCTCAGCCGCGCGCTCCGGCAGGGCGGCGGGGGCGAAATAGGCGGCGATGCGGGCGATCTCGGCCTCGGGCGCGGCGATCGCGGCGCGGTCGAGGCGGGCGAACTCGTCCTCGACCTGACGGCGGTATTCCCCGATCCCGATCTCGTGCACCAGGATCTTGATGCGTGCCTTGAATTTGTTGTCGCGCCGTCCGTGCAGGTTATAGACCCTGAGCGCGGCCTCGAGATAGGGCAGCAGATCGGCCTTCGGCAGGAACGCGCGCAGTTCGCGCGCCAGCATCGGCGTGCGGCCCTGACCGCCGCCGACCAGCACCCGGTAGCCAATCTCGCCCGCGGCGCTGCGCACGATGTAGAGCCCGATGTCGTGGGTCGCGACGGCGGCGCGGTCCTCCTCGGACGCGCTGACCGCGATCTTGAACTTGCGCCCCAGGAAGGTGAATTCCGGGTGCAGCGAGGACCACTGGCGGATCAGCTCGCAGGTCACGCGCGGATCCTCGATCTCGCCGGGGGCGACGCCTGCCAGCGGGTCCGAGGTGGTGTTGCGGATGCAGTTGCCTGAGGTCTGGATCGCGTGCATCTCGACCGAGGCGAGCGCGTCGAGGATGTCGGGCACGTCCCTGAGCTTGGGCCAGTTGAACTGGATGTTCTGCCGCGTCGTGAAGTGGCCGTAGCCGCGGTCCCAGCGTTCGGCGATCTCGGCAAGCTTGCGCATCTGGGTTGCGGACAGCGTGCCATAGGGGATCGCCACCCGCAGCATGTAGGCATGGAGTTGGAGATAGAGCCCGTTCATCAGCCTTAGCGGGCGGAATTCCTCCTCGGTCAGGCTGCCGGACAGCCGGCGCTCGACCTGATCGCGGAACTCGGCCACGCGCGCCTGAACGAAGCGCGCGTCGAAATCGTCATAGCGATACATCGGCCCGTCCCTCAGGCTGCGGCGTCGAGCCGGGCTTCGGGTCCGACCGGAATGGTCGTGGTGCGCGCGGCCTTGATCTGCTCGCGCCGCAGCAGCGGCCAGGGGCGGCCGGCGTCGAGCGCCACCTCGACCGCATAGGCGCCGACCACGAGGTTTGCGCGCTCGCCCGCGGCGGCGTGCGCGGCCAGCGCCTCGGCCTCGGCCGGGCTGGCCGCGATGGTGGCCTCGGCGATGTCGCGCACCCAGGCGCCGGCGCCCAGATAGACGCTGTCGCCCTCGATCAGATCGTTCGCCGCAAAGACTTGTGCGGTGAAAGCCTTGGCCATTTCGTCATCTCCCGTAGGGCTGCGCCGGACTCACGTTCCGGCCGGTGTTGACTCAGAGATAGCAGGCTGGAATGTGAAATTCAATAAAACACACACTGAATGTCACATATGGAATTTAAATCACATTTTTTATGTTCAATTATCTCTTTGACCGCGCAGCACCCTTGGGCTATGCGCGCGAAATGTCGCGCCAATCCGAACGCCTCTATGCCCGACCGCTGCCGTTCGCCGACGCCCGCCCGGGCGCCTGGCGGCTGGCCGGCGGGCCGATGCGGTTCCGCGAGGTCGAGGTGTTGCGCCGCGGCGCCCGGCCCGAGGTTCTGCCGGTCGATGCGGCCTTGGCGCTCGACCCCGGGCTTGCCCAGGCGATCAGCCGGGCGGGGGCGCCGCGGCCGCCGCTTGCGGGCCTTGCGCTGGGCTGGCCGGTGGTCATGGGGGTGCTGAACGTTACGCCCGACAGCTTCTCGGACAACGGGCGCCATGCCGGGGTCGCGGCGGCGGTGGCGCACGGCATGGCGATGGCCGGCGCCGGCGCCGGCGTGATCGACATCGGCGGCGAATCGACCCGCCCCGGCGCCCTGCCGGTGCCCGAGGCCGAGGAGATCGACCGCGTCCTGCCGGTGATCGCGGGCTTGGCCGCGGCCGGCTGCCCGGTGCCGATCTCGATCGACACGCGCAATGCCGCGGTCGCGCAGGCGGCGCTGGCGGCGGGGGCCACGATGTTCAACGACGTCTCGGCGCTGACGCACGACCCCCTCAGCCTCGGGGTTGCAAGGGGCGCGCCCGTGACCTGCCTGATGCACGCGCTGGGCGACCCGCAGACGATGCAGCAGAACCCGCACTACGACGACGTCCTGCTCGACATCTACGACTGGCTCGAGGCGCGGGTGCAGGCCGCCGAGGCCGCGGGGATTGCGCGCGCGCGGCTGATCGTCGATCCCGGCATCGGCTTTGGCAAGACGCTCGCGCACAACCTTGCGCTGCTGCGGGGGCTCTCGCTGTTCCACGGGCTGGGATGCGCGCTGCTGCTCGGGGTCTCGCGCAAGCGGTTCATCGGCACGCTGTCGGGCGAGGCCGCGGCCGACCGCCGCGCGCCGGGCTCGATCGCCGCGGGGCTTGCGGGGCTGGACCAGGGGGCACATCTGCTGCGGGTGCACGACGTGGCCGAGACGGCGCAGGCCGTCGCCATCTGGCGCGCGCTGCGGGACTGGGGGGCAGGGACATGAGCCGCAAGCTGTTCGGGACCGACGGCATCAGGGGCCGGGCGAACACCGAGCCGATGACGGCCGAGGTGGCGATGCGCCTCGGCATGGCCGCGGGCCAGCATTTCAGCAACGGCGCGCGCCGCCACACCGTGGTGATCGGCAAGGACACGCGCCGGTCGGGCTACATGCTGGAATACGCGCTCGCCGCCGGCTTCGTGTCGGTGGGCATGGACGTGCAGATGCTGGGCCCGATCCCGACGCCCGCCGTCGGCATGCTGACCCAGTCGCTGCGCGCCGATGTCGGCGTGATGATCTCGGCCAGCCACAACCCGTTCGAGGACAACGGCATCAAGCTGTTCGGCCCGGACGGCTACAAGTTGTCGGACGAGATCGAGGCCGAGATCGAGCGCCTGATGGAGCGCCCGGCCGAACTCGCCTCCCCCGGCCGCATCGGGCAGATGGAGCGCCTCGACGACGGCCACGCGCGCTATATCGAATTCGCCAAGGCCACCTTCCCGCGGCGGCGCGGCCTCGCCGGGATGAAGGTGGTGATCGACTGCGCCAATGGTGCGGCCTATTCCGTCGCCCCCCGCGTGCTGTGGGAACTGGGCGCCGAGGTCGTCAAGATCGGCGTGAGTCCGAACGGCGAGAACATCAACCGCGGCTGCGGCTCGACCGACCCCTCCGCCTGCCAGAGGGCGGTGGTCGAGTCGGGCGCCGATCTCGGCATCGCGCTCGACGGCGACGCCGACCGGGTGCACCTGATCGACGAGCAGGGCCGGGTGATAGACGGCGACCAGATCATGGCGCTGATCGCCACGCGCTGGGCGGCGGCCGGGCGGCTGGCGCGCAACACTCTGGTGACGACCGTGATGTCGAACCTCGGGCTCGAGCGGATGCTGGCGGCACGCGGCATCGGCCTTCTGCGCACCCGGGTCGGCGACCGCTATGTGGTCGAGGCGATGCGCGACGGCGGCTACAATCTCGGCGGCGAGCAGTCGGGCCATATCGTGCTGGCGGATCACGTCACCACCGGCGACGGGCTGCTCGCGGCGCTTCAGGTGCTCGACGCCGTGGTCTCGGAGGGCCGGCCGACCTCCGCGGTCTGCGCGATGTTCGAGCCCTTTCCCCAGCTTCTGAAGAATGTCCGGTTCGGTCGCGGTCGCAGGCCGCTGGCCGACGAGGCGGTGCGCGCCTCGATCCGCGCGGGCGAGGCGGCGCTGGGCGCGACCGGGCGGCTGGTGATTCGCGAATCCGGGACCGAGCCGCTGATCCGCGTGATGGGCGAGGCCGAGGACCCCGCCCGGCTCGCCGAGGTGGTGGGCTCGATCTGCGACGCGGTCGAGCGCGCCGCCGGCTGAGGGCTCAGAGCCCCAGCGCCTCGTCGAGCCCCAGCATCAGGTTGAGGTTCTGCACTGCCGCGCCCGAGGCTCCCTTGCCGAGGTTGTCGAGCACCGCGATCAGCACCACGCGCCCCGCCGCCAGATCGCCATGCACCGACAGTTCCAGCATGTTGGTGCCGTTCAGCCGCTGCGGGTCGATCCGCGCGCCGTAGCGCCCGGGCGTCACCACCTCGACGAAACGGCTGCCCGTGTAGAATGCGTGCAGCGCCTCAGTGATGTCGGCGGCCGCGGGCGCCCCGGGCAACGCGCTGAGATGCAGTGGGATCTGCACGATCATGCCCTGCGCGAAGTTGCCGACTGCTGGCACGAAGATCGGCGCCACCTCAAGTTTCGAGTAAAGCCGCATCTCGGGCAGGTGCTTGTGCGTCTGCCCGGTGCCGTAGACGAAGAAATCGCCCGCCGTCCCGGCCGCGAACTCCTCGATCAGCGCCTTGCCGCCGCCGGAATAGCCGCTGACCGCATTGATCGCGATCGGCTGGCCGGGCGCGAGGATCCCGGCCTCAGTCAGCGGGCGCAGCAGCGCGATGGCGCCGGTCGGGTAGCAGCCGGGGTTCGATACGCGCCGGGATGCCGCGATCCGGCCCGCCTGCCCCGCCGTCATCTCGGCGAAGCCATAGGTCCAGTCGGGGTCGACCCGGTGCGCCGTGCTCGCGTCGATGAACCGCGTGCCCAGATTGTCGGCCAGCGCCACCGCCTCGCGCGCGGCGGCGTCGGGCAGGCACAGGATGGCGACATCGGCGGCGGCGAAGGCCTCGCGCCGCGCCTCGGGGTCCTTGCGCCGCTCGATTGCCACGCGGATCAGCTCGACATCCGCGCGGCGTTCCAGCCGCTCGCGGATCTGCAGGCCGGTGGTGCCGGCTTCGCCGTCGATGAAGACCCTGTGCGCCATGGCGGACGCCTCCCCTGCGCGGCGCCCGACCCGTGGGGCGCGGCCATTGCGTTAGCGCCTTCGTGGCACGGCGGCAAGCCTGCGCTGCGCCGCCCGGCCGACAGGGCGCAGCCTGTCAGACCGCCGCGGCCGTCGCGCGCCCCGCCCCGATACGCGCCCGTGCGATACGATCGGCGGCGGCGTCCGGGGGGATGCCATCGGCGTCGGCGGCCGCGAAGATCTCCATCAATGTGCGAGGAATCGCCTCGAGTCGCGCTTTCGCCGCGGCGTCGCTGAGCCCGGTGACCGGCCGCGCGACCGAAATCAGCCCGCCCGCATTCACCAGATAGTCGGGCGCATACAGGATCCCCCGCGCCTGAAGGCGCAGGCCGTCGGCTGGGGTCGCGAGCTGGTTGTTCGCCGCCCCGCAGACGATTGGCGCAGCAATCTCAGGGATCGTGATGGCGTTGAGCCCGGCCCCAAGCGCGCAGGGTGCGAAGACATCGGCGGGCACCCTGTGCGCGGCCTCGGGGGCGATGCTGCGCGCGGCACCCTGCGCCAGCGCCGCCGCAACCGCCTCGGGCCGGATGTCGGCGACCGCCACCTCGGCGCCCGCATCCAGCAATTGCGCGACCAGGCTCGCGCCGACATGGCCGAGGCCCGTCACCGTCACCCGCAGGCCCGAAAGCCCGCGCCCCAGCTTGTGGCGCGCCGCCGCTTCGAGCGCGAGGAGCACGCCGCGCGCGGTCCAGGGCGACGGGTCGCCGGCACCGCCCGACAGCCCCGAGACATGGTGCGTCTCGGTTGCGATCTCGTCCATGTCGGCGACCGTCGCGCCGACATCCTCAGCCACGATATAGCGCCCGGCCAGCCGCTCGACCGCGCGGCCCATCGCGCGCATCATTATGGGCGTCTTGGGTCGGTCGGGCGCGATCATCATCACCGATTTGCCGCCGCCCAGCGGCAACCCCGCCAGCGCCGCCTTGTAGCTCATGCCGCGCGACAGGCGCAGCACGTCGGTCACCGCTTCGGCCTCGGTGCGGTAGGCCCAGATCCGGCAGCCGCCCAGCGCCGGGCCGAGCCGCGTGTCGTGCACCGCGATGACCGCCCTCAGCCCTGCCGCCGGATCATCGGCGAAAACCACCTGCTCATGGCCGTCGAAATCGGGATGGGTAAAGATGTCCATGGGCTGCCTCCGGGGCATTCGCGCGTGCTCTGCTCTCAGGATGGCGGGGCGGGGCGATCACCGCAAATGACGGTTTCTTTGGTCGCGGCGTGGCCTCGGCGCTGGGGTCGATCCGCTCTGGGGTGGCAACGCGCGAAAGAATCTTTCGGCTCCTGGACCATTCTCGCCTGGGCTGGCGTCCGCGGTGCGAATCAGGGCCCCGCAGCGCGTGCCTTGCCCGTTCCGATGCCGCGCGGCGGTGCATCCGCCCGACAGCCGCCGGCGCGATGGCGCCTTGCGCGCCGCGCGACAGTGCTGTTTGGCTGGAGCACGGCCCATCACCCGCATCCGGAGAGCCCGATGATCACCCTGCACCTCGCCCGCTACACTATCTCGCTCGCGCCCCTGATCGCGCTCGAGGAGGCGGGCGCCGCCTACGATCTGCGCTGGGTCGACTTCAAGGCGGCCGAGCAGCGCGCGCCCGCCTATCTCGCGATCAACCCCAAGGGGCGGGTGCCGTCGCTGCAGACCGTGCGCGGCATCCTGACCGAGACGCCCGCGATCCTTGCCTTCATCGCGCAGAGCTTTCCCGAGGCGCGGCTGGCGCCGCTCGGCGACCCGTTCGCCTTCGCGCAGGTGCAGGCGCTGAACTGCTACCTCGCCTCGACCGTCCACGTCGCCCATGCCCACCGCGCGCGCGGCTCGCGCTGGGCCGACGATCCCGCCGCCATCGCCGAATTGACGCGCAAGGCGCCCGAGGTGGTGACGCAGGTGTTCGAGCTGATCGAGCGTGACCTGCCGGCCGAGGGCTGGGCGGTTGGCGGGGCGTATTCGATCGCCGATGCCTATCTGTTCACGCTGGCGCAATGGCTGGAAGGCGACGGCGCCGACGTCGCGAAGCTGCCCAAGGTGCTGGCGCATCGCGAGCGGATGCGCGCGCGCCCTGCCGTGATCCGGGCGCTGGAGATCGAGAAGGGCTGACGCAGGGACCGGATGCGACACCTGCGGCGCGGCTTGCGACATCAACCCGGTTGACGCACCCCCCAGCCCGCGCGTAAGCGGGTCGTGGGCGCGTCGCCGGCAGGGCGAGTGGCGGCGGGCTCAGGAATCTCGCCCTGACGACGGAGCGCGTCCATGACGTTCCCCTCCACGCCCGAGTTGCGTCCTCGGCGTCCCGACTTCTCCTCCGGTCCCTGTGCGAAGCGTCCCGGCTGGTCGGCCGAGGCGGTGGCCGCGCGCGCCTTCCTCGGCCGCTCGCACCGCGCTGCCGCCCCCAAGGCGCAACTGAAATCGGTGATCGACCGCACCGCCCGGCTGCTGGGCGTGCCCGCGGGCTACCGCGTCGGCATCGTGCCTGCGTCCGACACCGGCGCCGTCGAGATGGCGCTGTGGTCGATGCTGGGCGCGCGTCCCGTCGACATGCTGGCCTGGGAGAGCTTCGGCGCGGGCTGGGTCACCGATGTCGTCAAGCAACTCAAGCTCGCCGATTGCCGGGTGATCGAGGCGCCCTATGGCGCGCTGCCCGACCTGACGACGGTGCGGCCCGAGGCCGATGTGGTGTTCACCTGGAACGGCACGACCTCGGGCGCCCGGGTGCCGGATGCCGACTGGATCGCCGCCGACCGCGCCGGGCTTGCGATCTGCGATGCGACCTCGGCGGCGTTTGCGCAGCCGCTCGACTGGGGCAAGCTCGATGTCGTGACCTTCTCGTGGCAGAAGGTGATGGGCGGCGAGGGGGCGCACGGCATGCTGGTCCTGAGCCCCCGCGCGGTCGAGCGGCTCGAGAGTTTCGCACCCCCCCGGCCGCTGCCCAAGATCTTCCGCCTCACCAAGGGGGGCAAGCTGATCGAGGGGATATTCGCGGGCGAGACGATCAACACCCCCTCGATGCTGGCGGTCGCCGATTACGACGACGCGCTGGCCTGGGGCGAGGCGCAGGGTGGCCTGCCCGCGCTGATGGCCCGGGCGGATGCGAACTTCGCTGCGTTGCAGGCCTGGGTCGACCGCACGCCGTGGGTCGAGAACCTGGTGGCCGAGCCCGCGCACCGCTCGAACACCTCCGTCTGCCTTCGGATCGTCGATCCCGCGGTCGCCGCGCTCGACGACGCGGGGCAGCGGGCCTTCGTCAAGGCGATGGTAAGCGGGCTGGAACACGAGGGCGTGGCCTTCGACATTGGCGGCTATCGCGACGCACCGCCGGGCCTGCGGATCTGGTGCGGCGCGACAGTCGATGCGGCCGACATCGCGGCGCTGACGCCCTGGCTCGACTGGGCGTTTGCCGCCGTGAAAGCCCAGCGCGCCGCCGCCTGAGGTCCAAGCACCCCCACGCATCTGGCGTGCGGACCCCCTCCCCACCCCTCCCCCACAAGGGGGGAGGAGGCGCAAGCGTCACCGACAGCAGCATTGCGGCGACCGGCACGCGGCCGAGGCCCCCGGATCGCCCGGAAAGAAGGACGACACCCATGCCCAAGGTTCTGATCTCGGACGAGCTTTCCCCCGAGGCCGTCGCCATCTTCCGCGATCGCGGCATCGAGGTGGATTTCCGCCCCGACCTCGGCAAGGATCCCGCTGCCTTGGCCGACGTGATCGGCGCCTATGACGGCCTCGCCGTGCGCTCGGCCACCAAGGCCACGGCCGCGATCATCGGCAAGGCCACCAACCTCAAGGTGATCGGCCGCGCCGGGATCGGGGTTGACAACATCGACCTCGCCGCCGCCTCGGCCCGCGGCATCGTGGTGATGAACACGCCGTTCGGGAATTCCATCACCGCCGCCGAGCACGCCATCGCCATGATGTTCGCGCTGGCCCGCCAGATCCCGGCGGCCAATGCCTCGACCCATGCCGGCAAGTGGGAGAAATCGCGCTTCATGGGCGTCGAGATCACCGGCAAGACGCTGGGGGTGATCGGCTGCGGCAACATCGGCTCGGTCGTGGCAAGCCGCGCCTGCGGGCTGAAGATGAAGGTCATCGCCTACGACCCCTTCCTGGGCGAGACCCGGGCGCGCGAACTGGGGGTCGAGAAGATCGAGGAGGTCGACGACCTTCTGGCCCGCGCCGATTTCGTCACGCTGCACCTGCCGAAGACCGAGAAGACCGCGAACCTCCTCAACCGCGCGCGGATCGCAAAGATGAAGCCGGGCGCGCGCCTGATCAACTGCGCCCGCGGCGGGCTGGTGGACGAGGCGGCGGTGGCCGATGCGCTGAAATCGGGCCACCTGGCGGGCGCGGCGTTCGACGTGTTTGCGGTCGAACCGGCGAAGGAGAACCCGCTGTTCGGCCTCGACAACGTGGTCGTGACCCCTCATCTGGGCGCCGCCACCACCGAGGCGCAGGAGAACGTGGCGTTGCAGATCGCCGAGCAGATGGCGGACTACCTGATCTCGGGCGCCATCGCGAACGCGATCAACGCGCCCTCGATCACCGCCGAGGAGGCGCCGATCCTGCGCCCCTGGGTGCGCTGCGCCGAAGTGCTGGGCGGCTTTGCGGGGCAACTGACCGAGGAGCCGATCACCGAGATCGAGATCGAGTATGTCGGCCGCGTGGGCGAGCTGAACCTCAAGCCCCTGACCGCGGCGCTGACCGCGGCGCTGCTGACGCCGCAGATGGGCGAGGGGGCGGTCAACATGGTCTCGGCCCCGATCCTCGCGCGCGAGCGCGGCATCCAGATCGCCGAGACCCGCAAGGACGCGCAGGGCGCCTATGGCACCTACATGCGGCTTCTGGTGACGACGCCGGAGAAAACCCGCTCGGTCGCCGCCACCCTGTTCTCGGACGAGAAGCCGCGCTTCATCCAGATCAAGGGCATCGGCATGGAGGCCGAGCCGCAGCCCCACATGCTCTACACCGTCAACACCGACCAGCCGGGCTTCATCGGTGCGATCGGCATGACGACGGGGCGGCTGGGCATCAACATCGCGACCTTCGCGCTGGGCCGGTCCGAGAAGGGCGGCGAGGCGATCACCCTGATGGGGGTGGACGAAGCTCTCGCGCCCGAGACGCTGGCCGAGATCCGGGCCCTGCCGCAGGTGCAGGAGGCCAAGGCGCTGGCGTTCTGAGCGTTCCAAGCGATGAGAGCGACCCCCCTTTCACGCGTGAAAGGGGGATCAATATATTGTTATTAAACGATAAAATGAATCTTTTGCGTTCTGTCGCGCGTGACATCGGGTGTCGCGGAGAACCCGTCCGGAGTGGCTCGGTGCCGCGCACTCGGCGGTGCCGGGCCACCCGGTCCCGGCCCGGAGCGCGCGCCGCCCCGCCCCGCGCGCGCGCGCGCGCCCCGGATCGGGTCTGGGACCGGCGGGATGGCGTGCGTGGAACGGCGAGGTGCGCGCCCCGGGTCTTCGCCCGGGACCCGAGGCATGCGGCGTGCGGGGCAGGGTGGGGGTTATCCCACCTGCGCGGGGGCCTGATTTGTTTCCGCGCGTGCGCGCGCGGCGGGCCTTGCATTTGGCCCCGCGCGCCCTGACCCTGTCCCCGACGAGAGCAGAGGAGCCGCCCATGCCCGAACAGCCGATTCCCGCGCAGACAGCCCCTTATCCGGTCGAGGTCGAGGCGGGGAAGACCTATTTCTGGTGCGCCTGCGGGCGCTCGGGCAAGCAGCCGTTCTGCGACGGCAGCCACAAGGACACCGGGCTGACCCCGGTGAAATTCACCGCCCCCGCGGCAGGCAAGGTGTTCTTCTGCGGTTGCAAGGCGAGCGGCAAGGCGCCGCTCTGCGACGGCAGTCACGCGAAGCTGTGAGGGCCAGCGCGCGCGAGGTGCGGCGGCTCAGCCGGCCTCGGCCTCGGAGGTGGCCGACAGGCTGCGCAGGCGGTCGATGTCGCGGACGCGGAAGCGGCGCGGGTCGATGAGGTCGATCACGCCCTCGGCGGCGAGGCGCGAGACCTGGCGGCTGACGGATTCGAGCGAGAGGCCAAGATACTGTCCGATATCGACGCGGGTGAGCGGGATCTCGTAGACCGGCCCGGCCCGGTCGATATCGCCGCCGCCGGGCCCGCCGACTGCCACGAGCTGGCGGCAGCCGTGGCGCTCGGCCCGGCCGATCACCAGCAGCAGGAAGCTTGCGACCCGCTCGCGCCCGGTTTTCGTGCCCAGCACCACCATCCATTCGCGGGCGGCGTCGAGTTCGGTCAGCACCTCGCGCAGCACCGCATGCTCGAGCGCGGGGTCGGTTTGCAGCAGCGTCTCGAAGGCCGCGCGCTCGAAGCTGCACAGTTCGGTCTCGCGCACCGCCGTGGCAGTGAACGGGCAGGCATCGGCGAACGGGCGGCCGAGGAAATCCGTGGGTTGCAGCAGGCCGACGATCTGTTCGCGCCCGTCGGGCAACAGCTTGGAGAGGCGCACCAGGCCCGAGACGATGTTGTGGACCTCGCGGCAGGCGTTGCCTTCGCGGCTGATCACCGTGCCCGCCGGCACGCGCCGGCTGCGCGAAATCCGGGCAAGGGCTGCGGCCGAGGCTGGCGGCAAGCTCTCGCACAGTCCCAGATGATGCACGCTGCAGGTGGTGCAGGACCGGAATGCCTGGATGGCGTGGGGGGCTGACAGGTGATCTCTCCCTCCGGAGCGCCCGGCATGATCTGTCTCTTGCGCCAAAAGTGCACAGCGCCGGGGCGGGCTGTCAACCATCCGGCGCCGGTTGAGTTTCCATCATTCGCCACTATGATCCCCCCGCCGCAGCCGAGGGAGCGATCATGAGCGAAACGCGCAACATTCGGGACTATATCCGCACCATTCCGGACTTTCCCATTCCGGGTGTGCAGTTCCGCGATGTGACGACGCTGTTCAACGACGCGACCGGCCTGCGCCTTGCGGTGGATGCGCTGGCCAACCCCTTCACCGGCGACCGGCTGACCACGGTCGCGGCGATGGATGCGCGCGGCTTCATCCTGGGCGGCGCGGTTGCCTACAAGCTGGGCCTGCCCTTCGTGCCGATCCGCAAGAAGGGCAAGCTGCCGGGCGCCACCATCGCCGAGGCCTATTCGCTGGAATATGGCGAGGCGATCGTCGAGATCCATGACGACGCCTTCACCCCCGGCGCCCGGGTGCTGCTGGTCGACGACCTGCTGGCGACCGGGGGGACGGCGGTGGCGGGGGTCAAGCTGATCGATCGGCTGGGCGGCCATATCGTGGCGGCGGCCTTTGTGGTGAACCTGCCGGACCTGGGCGGGGCGGCGCGGCTCAGGGCGCTGGGCATCGACGTGCTGACCCTGTGCGATTTCGACGGGGATTGAGCTCCGGCCCGACGCATTCCTGCTTTCGTGCGGCCTGCCTGGGCTGCGAGAGTGACGGTCCAAGACCCGCGCGAGGAGCCTGCCCATGAACGCCGCCGACATCATCGCAACCCGCCTGCATGCCCAGGGCGTGCGCCATGCCTTCGGCATCCCGGGCGGCGAGGTGCTGATGCTGATCGACGCGCTGGAGCGGGCGGGCATCCGCTTCCACCTTGCGCGCCACGAGAACGCGGCCGGCTTCATGGCGGAAGGCGCCTGGCATGCGACCGGGGCGCCGGGGGTGCTGGTGGCGACCGTCGGGCCGGGGATTGCCAACGCCTTCAACGTGGTGGCGAACGCCGAGCAGGACCGGGTGCCGCTGATCGTGATCTCGGGCATGGTCGATCCCGCGGTGGCAATGACCTACACGCACCAGGTGTTCGACCATGGCGCGGTGTTCGCGCGGGTGTGCAAGGCGAGCTTCACGGCTGCCGCGGGCGCGGTGGACGTGATGATCGACAAGGCGATCGGCATCGCCACCGCGGGCCGGCCGGGGCCGGTGCATATCGACCTGCCGATCCGGGTGGCGGCGGGCGAGGAGCCCGCGCCGCGCGGGGTGCTGCGCGGCCCGGTGCTGCCCACCGCCCCCGCGCCGGGCGAGGCGCTGGAGCAGGCCCGCGAATTGCTGGCGGGGGCGCGCCGGCCGGTGATCGTCGCGGGCCTCGACGTGCTGAACGAGCCCGGGGCGGCGGCGGCGGTGCGCGCCTTTGCCGAGGCGAATGGCATCCCGGTGGTGACGACCTACAAGGCCAAGGGCGTGCTGCCCGAGGATCATGCGCTGTGCATGGGCGGGCATGGGCTCAGCCCGAAGGCCGATGCGATCCTGCTGCCGGTGCTGCGCGAGGCGGATCTGGTGATCGCGGCCGGCTATGACCCGATCGAGATGCGGGTCGGCTGGCGCGACCCGTGGGAGCCCGCGCGCGCGATCGAGTTCGCCCATGCGCCCAACACCCACGACATGCACCATGCGGGGCTGTCCTGGGTGTGCTCGGTCACGGGCGGGCTTGGCGCGCTGGGGCGGGCGGGGACGGGGCTGTGGCCGTGCGGGACGCCCGGCGCGGTGCGCGCGCGGCTGCTGGAGGCGTTTCGGGCGCGCGCGGCGTGGGGGCCCGATGTCGCGATGGCCGAGATGCTGGCGGTGCTGCCCGCGGACGCGGTGGCGAGCGTCGACAGCGGCGCGCACCGGATCCTGCTGTCGCAGCACTTCTTCGCCCGCCGCCCGCGCGCGCTGATCCAGTCGACCGGGCTCTGCACCATGGGCTGCGCGCTGCCCTTGGCGCTGGGCCACCGGATCGCGGCGCCCGACCGCCCGGCGGTGGCCTTCATGGGCGACGGCTGCGCCGAGATGGTGCTGGGCGAGCTTGCCACGCTGCGCGATTCCGGCCAGCCCGTGGTGGTGGTGGTGTTCGTCGACCGCTCGCTCGCGCTGATCGAGTTGAAGCAGCGCAAGGAGGGGTTGCAGAACGCCGGCGTCGATCTGGGGCGCACCGATTTCGCGGGGCTGGCGCGGTTGTTCGGCGGCATCGGGGTGACGGTGCGGGGGCCGGGCGAGGCGGGGCCGGCGCTGGAAGACGCGCTCGCGGCCGACCGCTTCACGCTGATCGAGGTGGAAATTGCGCGCCGGGCCTATGACGGGCTGATCTGAGGAGCCGTGGAGCGCAGGCCTAGGGGATCAACACCGCGCGGAAATCGTTGACATTGGTCAGCGTCGGCCCGGTGATCACCTGGTCGCCCAGCGTCTCGAAGAAGGCATGGGCGTTGTTGTTGGCAAGCTCGGCGCGCGCATCTATCCCCGCCGCGCGGGCGCGGGCCAGCGTGTCTGGGGTGACGATGGCGCCCGCCACCTCCTCGGCGCCGTCCACGCCGTCGGTGTCGCCCGCGAGCGCCCAGACCGGGCGGGCGTCGAGCGCGATGGCAAGGCCCAGCAGGAACTCGACATTGCGCCCGCCCCGCCCGGTGCCGCGCAGGGTCACGGTGGTCTCGCCGCCCGAGAGCAGGACGCAAGGGCGCGGCAGCGGCTGGCCATGGGTCAGCACCTGGGCGGCGATCCCGGCCATGACCTTGCCCATCTCGCGCGCCTCGCCCTCGAGGCTGTCGCCGAGGATGAGGGGGGTGACGCCCGCCGCCCGGGCGACCTTGGCCGCGGCCTCGAGCGAGAGTTGCGGCGCGGCGATGACGTGGTTTTCGGTGCGCGACAGGCGCGGGTCGCCGGGGGCGGGGCAGCCTTCGGTCGCCGCGAGGTGGCGGGTGACGCTGTCGGGCAGCGCGAGCCCGAAGCGGCGGACGATTGCGCGGGCGTCCTCGGACGTCGAGCGCTCGCCCACCGTGGGGCCCGAGGCGATCACGGCGGGGTCGTCGCCGGGGACGTCCGAGATCAGCAGCCCCACCACCCGCGCGGGCCATGCCGCCGCCGCGAGCCGGCCGCCCTTGATCGCCGAGAGGTGCTTGCGCAGCACGTTCATCTCGCCGATCGCGGCGCCACAGGCCAGCAGCGCGCGGTTGACCGCCTGTTTCTCGGCCAGCGTGATGTCGCCCGCCGGCAGCGTCATCAGTGCCGAGCCGCCGCCCGAGATCAGCGCGATCACGAGGTCGTCCGCGGTGAGGCCCTGGACGGCCGCCAGCACCCGCTCGGCGCCGTGCCGCCCGGCCTCGTCGGGGACGGGGTGCGAGGATTCGACGATCTCGATCTGCCGGGTCGGGCAGGCGTGGCCGTAGCGGGTGATCACGACGCCCGAAAGCGGGCCGTCCCACGCCGCCTCGAGCGCCTCGGCCATCCGGGCCGAGGCCTTGCCGGCGCCCACGACGACGGTGCGGCCCTTCGGTTTCGGCGGCAGGTGATGCGCCAGCATCGCCATGGGGTCGGCGGCGGCGACGGCTGCGTCGAACATCGCGCGCAAAAGGCCGCGCGGGTCGGCGCCGGCAGGGAGCGGCGCGCGGGCGGCGGGGGGGAGGGGATTGCTGCTGTGGCTCATGGGCGCGTTATTTGCCCGCATCCTTGGCGGCTGTCCACGGGGCATCGGCCGCGGCCTCGGCGGGGCCGGCCACGCGGGGGCGGGCGGCGCGGCCTTCGCGGCGGGCGACGAAGGCGCCCGAGACCGCGATCAGCGCCATGCCCGCCAGCGTCTCGGGGCCCGGCGTCTCGCCCCAGAACACGAGGTCGAGCACCGGCATGATGGCGAGATAGCTGTATTCGAAGGGGGCGATCCGGCTCGCCTCGTCGCGGCGGTAGGCCTGGATGCTCGACATCATGCCGCAGACATGGGTGACCGCGGTGCCCAGCATCACTGCCAGTGCCACCAGCCCGATATCGCGCCAGCCGGTGGCCACGAAGGGCATGCTGCTGCGGGTCGTCTCGGCCAGCGGCAGGAGGGTGACGGCCGTCATGCCCGCAAGGCCGATGACCGTGTAGAGGATGTTGTGCGTGAAGGTGAGCGCGATCGACGATTCGCCCACGCACCGCCAGCGCGTGGTGATGACGCCGAGCGCGTAACACACCGCCGCCGCCAGCGGCAGCAGCACCGCGAGCTGCACCTCGCCCGACCCCGGACGGATGATCAGCAGCACGCCGCCAAACCCCGCCAGAACCGCCACGATGCGGCGCGGCCCGATCTGCTCGCCCAGGATCACCGCCGCCAGCACGGTGATCAGCAGCGGCCCGACGAAGAACGCCGACACCGCCTGCGTGAGCGTGAGGAATGGCAGCGAGGCGTAGAAGAACAGATAGGCGCCCGAGAATATCACCGAGCGGATCAGCGGCCAGCGCCAGCGCGTCGGCAGCAAGGGCTGGCCGCGCAGCGCCACGCGGGTGACGACGACCAGGATCGCCAGCGTCGCGGTCGAGCGGATCGCCTGCATCTGCCACAGCGAGACCTCGCCCGCGATCGCCTTGACGCTGGCGTCCTGCACCGCGAAGCAGAACATCGCGAACAGGATCAGGCCGATCCCGCTCGCCTGCCGCCCGGTGGCGGCGCTCGGTTCGGTGGCGGTGGTCATCGCAGCCCCTCCTCGGGCGTCAGGATGGGGGCGGGGCAGGGGCGTGGTCGCGTGGCTTCGCGGCGGATCGCGTCGCGAACGGGCAAGACGGGGGGCTGTCCCCCCCTCAGATGTCGAGATTGGCGACCGAGAGCGCGTTCTCCTGGATGAAGGCGCGGCGGGGTTCGACCACGTCGCCCATCAGCTTGGAGAAGATCTCGTCGGCGTCCGCCATGTGCTCGATGCGCACCTGCAACAGCGTGCGTGCCTCGGGGTCGAGCGTGGTTTCCCACAACTGGTCGGCGTTCATCTCGCCAAGGCCCTTGTAGCGTTGCAGGGTCAGGCCCTTCTCGCCCTCGGCCATGATGACGTCGATGAGTTCCGAGGGCGCGCGGATCGGCACCTCGCGGTCCTTGCGGATCAGGCGGGCGGGGGCGGCGTAGGTCTCGGCGAGGCCTGGCCCGAGTTCGGCGAGCCGGCGCGCCTCGGCCGCGCGCAGCGCGAAGGCGTCGACCGCGCGGGTCTCGGCCACGCCGCGCAGGGTGCGGGTGAAGCGCACGCCGCCGTCCGCCGTGGTCTCGGCCTGCCAGCCGCGTTCGGTCTCGGGTGCCAGCGCGTCGAGCCGGGCGGCGACGGTCGCGGCCTTGTCGGGCGTCACCCCGGGCGCCATCGTGCCCGCGATCGCCATCTGCTCGAGGATGAAGCGCGGGTAGCTGGCCGGGAAGGCATTGAGCACCGCCTTGACGCGGCGCGCCTCCTCGACCAGGCGGATCAGGTCGGCGCCGGCGATCTGCTCGCCGGTGCCCAGCACCAGGGTCGCGGCCTCGATCCCCTCGCGGATCAGGTAGTCCTCGAGCCCGCGCTGGTCCTTGCAATAGACCGACTGGCCGCGCCGGGTGACCTTGTAGAGCGGGGGCTGGGCGATGAACAGGTGCCCGCCCTCGATCAGCGCGGGCATCTGGCGGTAGAAGAAGGTCAGCAGCAGCGTGCGGATATGCGCGCCGTCGACATCGGCGTCGGTCATGATGATGATCTTGTGGTAGCGCAGCTTGCCGAGGTTGAACTCCTCGCGCCCGATGCCGGTGCCGAGCGCGGTGATCAGGGTGCCGATCTCCTGGCTCGACAGCATCTTGTCGAAGCGCGCGCGCTCGACATTGAGGATCTTGCCCCGAAGCGGCAGCACCGCCTGGTTGGCGCGGCTCCGCCCCTGCTTGGCCGAGCCGCCCGCGCTGTCGCCCTCGACGATGAAAAGCTCGGACTTGGCAGGGTCCTTCTCCTGGCAGTCGGCGAGCTTGCCGGGCAGCGAGGCCACGTCCATCGCGGTCTTGCGCCGGGTGAGTTCGCGCGCCTTGCGCGCGGCCTCGCGGGCGAGCGCCGCCTCGACGATCTTGCCAACGATCTGGCGCGCGTCGGCGGGGTTTTCCTCGAACCATTCGGCCAGCTTTTCGGCCATCAGGCTTTCGACCGCCGGGCGGACTTCGGAGGAGACCAGCTTCTCCTTGGTCTGCGAGCTGAATTTCGGGTCGGGCACCTTGACCGACAGGACGCAGGTCAGCCCCTCGCGCGCATCGTCGCCGGTGAAGCTGATCTTTTCCTTCTTCGCGAGGCCGGAGGATGCCGCATAGGCGTTCATCGTGCGGGTCAGCGCGCCGCGGAAGCCGGCGAGGTGGCTGCCGCCGTCCTTCTGCGGGATGTTGTTGGTGAAGCACAGCATGTTCTCGTGATAGCTGTCGTTCCACCACAGCGCCGCGTCGATGGTGACGCCCTCGCGCTCGCCCCGGATGACGATGGGCGCGCTGATGAGAGGCTGTTTCGAGCGGTCGAGATAGCGCACGAAGGCCTCGACCCCGCCCTCGTAATGCAGTTCCTGCTCGACCGCGTCGGCGTGGCGCTGGTCGCGCAGGATGATCCGCACGCCCGAGTTGAGGAAGGCAAGCTCGCGCAGCCGGTGCTCGAGCGTCTTGAGGTTGTATTCGACATTGGTGAAGGTCGTGGTCGAGGCGAGGAAGCGCACCCGCGTGCCGCGCTGGCCTTGAGCGTCGCCGGTGACCGCGAGATGCTTGACGGTCTCGCCCCGCTCGAAGCGCGCCTGGTGTTCCTTGCCGCCGCGCCAGATCGTGAGGTCGAGCCAGTCCGACAGCGCGTTGACCACCGAGACGCCGACGCCGTGCAGGCCGCCCGAGACCTTGTAGCTGTTCTGGTCGAATTTGCCGCCGGCATGGAGCTGGGTCATGATGACCTCGGCCGCCGAGACGCCTTCCTCGGAATGGATGTCGGTGGGGATGCCGCGGCCGTTGTCGGTGACCGAGACCGAGCCGTCGGCGTGCAGCACCACCTTCACATGATCGGCGTAGCCGGCCAGTGTCTCGTCGATGGCGTTGTCGACCACCTCGTAGACCATGTGATGCAGGCCCGAGCCGTCATCGGTGTCGCCGATATACATGCCCGGGCGCTTGCGCACCGCATCGAGCCCCTTGAGCACCTTGATCGAATCGGCGCCGTAGGCTTCGCCGTTGTCGTCGTTCTGCCCGTTCTCTGCCATCTGTCAGGTCCTGCCCTGCTTATCTTTGTCGTTGGGTATGTCTGTCGCGGCCCGGCCTCAGGCCGCGTCGAGCGCCGAGGCGCCGTCCGTCTCGCGCACCGCGACGTGGCGCGCGCCTTCCAGCCCGTCGAACAGTTCGGGCCCGGTGCCGGTCATCCAGGCCTGCGCGCCGAGGGCGCCGATCTCGGCATAGAGCGCGCGCCGGCGCGATGCGTCGAGATGGGCCGCGACTTCGTCGAGCAGCAGGATCGGTGCCGCCCCCGTGGCGTCGGCCAGCGCCCGCGCGTGGCCCAGGATCACCGAGATCAGGAGCGCCTTCTGCTCGCCGGTCGAACAGGCCCGCGCCGGCATCGCCTTGGCGGCATAGACGGCGTCGAGATCGCTGCGGTGCGGCCCGTCGAGCGTGCGCCCGGCTGCCGCGTCGCGCGCGCGCGTCTGGGACAGTGCGCGTGCCAGCCCAGCTGCTTCCTCGATCTCGATCATGTCGGGATCGCCCCCATCGACAAGGGCTTGATGAAACCGGATTTCCATGTCGCCCAGAATAGACAGATCGGCGCGCGGAAACAATGTCTGCGCCCCCTGCTGGGCGGCGATCAGGCGGGCGAGCGCCGCGGTCCGCGCCCGCGCGATGCGGGCGCCGAGGCGGGCCATCTGCGCCTCGATGCCGCCCAGCCAGGCGTCGTCCCAGTGCGGCTCGCGCAGCAGGCGGTTGCGGGCGCGCATCGCCTTCTCGTAGCCGGTCGCGGCCTCGGCATGGCTGGGGGTGAAGCCCATGGTCATGCGGTCGAGGAAGCCGCGCCGGTCGGCCGCCCCCTCCATCCACAGCCGATCCATCGCCGGGGTGAGCCAGATCATGCCGAACTGTTCGGCGAGGCGGGTCTGCGGCGCCGCCTTGCCGTCGATCTCGACCGTCCGGCGGGCGGGGTCGGGGGGCGCGGCGCCGGTGACGACCTCGATCGGGCCGGCGGGGGTGTCGACCTCGGCGCGGATGCGCCAGCCGGGGGCGCCGCGGCGGGCCAGGTCCTCGGCCCCCGCCCGGCGCAGGCCGCGCCCGGGCGAGAGCATCGAGACCGCCTCGAGCAGGTTGGTCTTGCCCGCGCCGTTCGGGCCATGCAGCGCGACCGAGGCGCCGCCGGTCGCGATGCTGGCGGCGGCGTAGGAGCGGAACTGCGCGAGGCGGAGGGTGAGGACGGTGCTGCGGGTCATTCAGGTGCAGGGCCTATGCTACACAAGCCAGCCCTCAGAAAGGCGATCACGGAAGCAACTTC
>JAVVFE010000001.1:0-38016 GCA_032251175.1 Thermohalobaculum sp. | reverse complement strand
CGGAGACCGGGCTGACCGCAGGCAGCATCGCCCGCGAGCGATGGGACATCCACCCCGACGATCCGCTGAGCGCGCGCGGCACGATCCACTGGACCGAGACGCTGGCGCGCGGCGACTGGCAGGTGCGCACCGAGGCGCGCTGCGCGATGTGGTGCGATGCAACCCATTTCCACCTGAGCGCCGAGTTGGAAGCATGGGAGGGGGAGGCTATGATTCTCGCGCGAAACGTCACAAGATCGACACCGCGGGATCATATCTGACCGATATCGGGGTCATGGGAAAAGAATTCGTTGCCGCAAGGACGGCTTGCGGTTTATTGATCCGACAATCAACAACAAGATCCGACCATCAACCGGGAGTGGAAACTGATGACCGACGAACTGAGCTGGATCCTCAAGCGCGCGGCACTCGGCAGGCTGAGCCGGCGCGATTTTCTGGGCCGGGCCTCGGCGCTGGGCGTGAGCGCGCTGGCGGCGAACGCCATGCTGGCCTCGGCGGTGCGCGCCGAAGGGCCGAAGAAGGGCGGCACCTTCCGGATCGGCCTTCAGGGCGGCGAGAGCACCAACTCGCTCGATCCGGCGCTGGCCGCAAGCCAGGTGCCCTATTCCAACCTGCGCCAGTTCGCCGAGCCGCTGGTCGAGGTCGGGCCCACCGGCGCGATCGAGATGCGCATCGCCGATTCGGTCGAGGCCTCGGCCGACGCGCTGACCTGGCGGTTCCACATCCGCAAGGGCATCGAGTTCCACAACGGCAAGACCGTGACGCCCGATGACGTGCTGGCCACGCTGCAGCGCCACACCGACGAGAAATCGCAGTCGGGCGCGCTGGGCATCGTGCAGGGCATCTCGGAGATGAAGGTCGATGGCGACTATGTCGTCCTGACGCTGGGCACGGCGAATGCCGACCTGCCCTTCCTGCTGGCCGATTATCACCTGATGATCCAGCCCAATGGCGGGCGCGACAACCCGGCCGAGGGCATCGGCAGCGGCCCCTACAAGGTCGCCGTCAACGAGCCCGGCGTGCGGCATGTCTACGAGAAGTTCGCCAACTACTGGTCGGACGAGCGCGGCCATGTCGATACCGTCGAGATCCTGGTGATCAACGACGCGACCGCGCGCACCTCGGCGTTGCAGTCGGGTCAGGTGCACATGATCAACCGGCTCGAGCCCAAGCTCGCCAAGCTGGTCGGCAGGGTGCCGGGGGTGCGGGTGCTGAACGTGTCGGGCCGCGGGCATTACGTCTTCATCATGCACACCAACACCGCGCCGTTCGACAACAACGACCTGCGCCTGGCGCTGAAATACGCGATCGACCGGCAGGAGTTGGTCGACAAGATCCTGCAGGGCTATGGCGGGGTCGGCAACGACATTCCGATCAATGCGGCCTATCCGCTGTTCGACGACACCATCGAGCAGCGTGCCTACGATCCCGACAAGGCGGCGTTCCACTACAAGAAATCGGGCCATGACGGCGCGGTTCTGCTGCGCACCTCGGAAGTGGCCTTCCCTGGCGCGATCGACGCGGCGCAGTTGTTCCAGCAGTCGGCCGCCAAGGCGGGCATCACGCTCGAGATCAAGCGCGAGCCGGGCGACGGCTACTGGTCCGAGGTCTGGAACAAGCAGCCGTTCTGCGCGTCCTACTGGGGCGGCAGGCCGGTGCAGGACCAGATGTATTCGACCGCCTACCTGTCCACCGCCGACTGGAACGACACGCGCTTCAACAACCCGAAGTTCGACAGCCTTCTGCTGGCGGCGCGGGCTGAGCTGGACGAAGCCAAGCGCAAGGGCATGTACAGCGAGATGGCCCATATCGTGCGCGACGAAGGCGGCCTGATCTGCCCGATGTTCAACGACTTCATCGATGCCGCGACCGACAAGGTCGAGGGCTGGGTGAGCGACCCGAACGGCGAGATGATGGGTGGCTATGCCGCCTCGAAATGCTGGCTGGCCTGAGGCCCGCCAGCGTGTTGAGGCACCCGGTGGTGAAACTTGTGATCCAGCGCGTTGCGCTGGGTCTCATGCTCATGGTGGCGGCGTCGATCCTGATCTTCGCCGGCACGCAGATCCTGCCCGGCGATGTGGCGCAGTCGATCCTGGGCCAGTCGGCGACGCCGCAGGCGCTGGCGAACCTGCGGGCGGAACTGGGGCTGAACGACCCCGCGCCCGTGCGTTACGTCAAATGGCTGGGCGCGGCGCTTCAGGGCGATCTGGGCACGGCGCTGACCAACAAGCAGGACATCGCCAAGGCGATGGGCCAGCGGCTGGGCAATACGCTGTTCCTGGCGTTCTGGGCGGCGGTGATCTCGGTGCCGCTGGCGATTCTGCTCGGCCTGATCGCGGTGCGCTATCAGGGGCGCTGGCCCGACAGGCTGATCTCGGGCGTCACGCTCGCGACCGTGTCCGTGCCCGAGTTCCTGCTGGGCTACATCGTGATGTTCCTGCTGGCGGTGCAGTTCCGGGTGCTGCCGTCGGTCGCGACCGTCTATGACAGCATGTCGCTGGGCGAAAAGCTCAACGCCATCGCGCTGCCGGTGATGGTGCTGGTGCTGGTGGTGCTGGGGCACATGATGCGCATGACGCGCGCGGCCATCCTGAACGTGATGCAGTCGGCCTATATCGAGACCGCTGAACTCAAGGGCCTGCGCCCGTTCACGGTGATCGTCCGCCACGCCTTTCCCAATGCGCTGGCGCCGGTGGTCAACGTGGTGATGCTGAACCTTGCCTATCTGGTGGTCGGCGTCGTCGTGGTCGAGGTGGTCTTCGTCTATCCCGGGATGGGGCAGTATCTGGTCGATCACGTCGCCAAGCGCGACGTGCCGGTGGTGCAGGCCTGCGGGCTGGTGTTCGCGGCGGTCTATATCGGGCTGAACATGCTGGCCGACATCATCTCGATCCTCGCCAACCCCCGGTTGAGGCACCCGAAATGAGCCGTATTCCGCTTTCGGCCCTGATCGGGCTGTTCTTCACCGCGCTCTATTTCCTTGGTGCGATCTTCGCGGGCGTGATCGCGCCCTACGGGATGGCCGAGATCGTCGGCGACAGCTGGGAGCCCGCGTCGGCCGCGCACTGGCTGGGCACCGATTCGATCGGACGCGATCTGTTGTCGCGGATGATCTGGGGCGGCCAGGTGACGATCTTCATCGCCGCCGCGGGCACGGTGCTCAGCTTCGTGACCGGCTCGATCCTCGGCTTCACCGCGGCCGTTGCCGGTGGCTGGATCGATCAGGCGCTGTCGCGGCTGGTCGATCTGATCATGGCGGTGCCGTCGCTGATCTTCGCGCTGGTGGTGCTGTCGGTGATGCCGGTGACGATGGTGGTCCTTATCCTCGTGATGGGCCTGCTGGACGCGACGCGCGTGTTCCGGCTGGCGCGTGCCGTCGCCGTCGACATCACGGTGATGGATTACGTCGAGGCCGCCCGCCTGCGCGGCGAAGGCCGGGGCTGGATCATCTTTCGCGAGATCCTGCCCAACGCCCTGTCGCCGCTGGTGGCCGAAATGGGCTTGCGCTTCATCTTCATGGTTCTGTTCATCTCGACCCTGTCGTTCCTGGGCCTTGGCGTGCAGCCGCCGCTGGCGGACTGGGGCGGCATCGTCAAGGAGAACAAGGAGGGTATTGTCTACGGCATTCCCGCAGCCCTGGTGCCGGCGATCGCCATCGCGACGCTGGCGATCTCGGTCAACCTGGTCGCCGACTGGATCCTGAACCGGACGACCAGCCTGAAAGGGGGCCGCGGTGCCTGACGCCCTGCTCGACATCCGCAATCTGCGCATCGAGGCGACGGTCTATGCGCCCGGCGAGCCGCCGCGCGACGCGCTGATTGTCGACGACGTGTCGCTCAGGCTCGACAAGGGCCGGGTGATGGGGCTGATCGGCGAATCCGGCGCCGGCAAGTCCACCATCGGCCTGTCGGCCATGGCCTATGGCCGGGGCGGCGTGCGCATCACCGGCGGGCAGATCTTCGTCAACGGCCGCGACATCCTGGCGGGCGGCGCGGGCGATCTGCGGGCGCTGCGCGGGGCCGAGGTCACCTATGTCGCCCAATCCGCGGCGGCGGCCTTCAATCCGGCGCGCAAGCTGATGGATCAGGTGACCGAAGCCACGCTGGCGCACGGCCTGGCCAGCCGGGCCGAGGCCGAGGCGCGCGCCGTGGCCCTGTTCGCCCGGCTGGGCCTGCCGGACCCCGGGAGCATCGGCAACCGCTATCCGCATCAGGTCTCGGGCGGGCAGTTGCAGGGCGCGATGACGGCGATGGCGCTGTGTCCGCAGCCCGATCTGGTGATCTTCGACGAGCCGACCACCGCGCTCGACGTGACCACCCAGATCGACGTGCTGGCGGCGATCAAGGAGGCGATCCGCACCACCGGGGTCGGGGCGCTCTACATCACCCATGACCTTGCGGTGGTGGCGCAGGTGTCAGACGAGATCATGGTGCTGCGCCATGGCAAGATGGTCGAGCATGGCGACACAAGGCAGATCATCGAGGCGCCGCGCGCCGATTATACCCGCGCCCTGGTGTCCGTGCGCTCGATCGAGCACGAGGAGAAGCGACCGTCAGAGACCCCGGTGCTGCGGGTCGAGAATGTCACGGCAAGTTATCCCGGCCTGCCGATCGACGTGCTGAAGAACATCACGGTCGAGCTGCATCCCGGCCAGACGCTGGCGGTGGTGGGCGAGAGCGGCTCGGGAAAATCGACGCTGGCGCGCGCGATCACCGGGCTTCTGCCGCCGAAGCGCGGCCAGATGGTCTTTGCCGGGCGCACCCTTTCGGCCCAGATGGCCGGGCGCACGAAGGACGACCTGCGCGAGTTGCAGATGATCTACCAGATGGCCGACGTGGCGATGAACCCGCGCCAGACCGTGCGCACCATCATCGGCCGGCCGCTGGAGTTCTACTTCGGCATGCGCGGTGCCGAACGCGACGCCCGGATTGCCGAACTGCTCGACGCGATCGAGATGGGCACGGGCTTCGCCGACCGCTATCCGGCCGAACTGTCGGGCGGGCAGAAGCAGCGGGTCTGCATCGCCCGCGCGCTGGCGGCGAAACCGCGGCTGATCATCTGCGACGAGGTGACCTCGGCGCTCGACCCGCTGGTGGCGGACGGGATCCTCAAGCTGCTGCTGGACCTCCAGGCGCGCGAGGGGGTGGCGTATCTGTTCATCACCCACGACCTGGCCACGGTGCGCGCCATCGCCGACAGCATCGCGGTGATGTATCGTGGCGAGGTGGTGCGCTACGGGCCGAAATCGCAGGTCCTGAGCCCGCCCTTCGACGACTATACCGACCTGCTTTTGTCCTCGGTCCCCGAGATGAAGCTGGGCTGGTTGGAAAACGTCATCGACACCCGCAGGATGGAAAGCGCCGGGCACTGAGGCCCGGCTGGCTTTCCCGCCTCCCCCCCCAAAGGCAGAGACAAAAAGATGCCCCGCAAGCTTCTTCTGATCATCATCGACGGCGTGCCCTACGCGAACTGGCGCCGGCTGTTCGGCAATCTCGAGGGCTGGGTCGCCGCGGGCGAGGCGCGGGTCTGGAAGATGCGCGCTGTGCTGCCGTCGACCTCGGCGTCGTGCTACGCCTCGATCCATACCGGGGTCAGCCCGCAGGAGCATGGCGTCACCGGCAATGACACGGTGTTCCGGCTGGGCGCGCCGGACATCTTCTCGCAGGTGCGCCGGGCGGGCGGGCTGACCGGGGCGGTCGCGCATTCCTTCTGGTCGGAATTCTTCAACCGCGCGCCCTTCGACCCGGTGCGCGACCTGGAATACGACGAGCCCGACAGCCCGGCCATCACGCATGGCCGGTTCCACACCATGTCCGGCTATGGCGCCGACAACCAGATGACGCCGTCGGACGCCGACCTGTTCGCCACCCTGACCATGCTGTGCGAGCGCAAGGGCATCGCCTATGGCATGCTGCACACCTGCACGCTGGACAGCATGGGGCACCGCTTCGGCCATGACTGCACGCCGATGGACCACGCCTGCTATGCGCTTGACGCGATGCTTGCGCCATATATCCGGCGCTGGCGGGCGGCGGGATACGAGGTGATCGTCACCGCCGATCACGGCCAGTCGGTGCGCGGGCATCACGGCGGCGCGGGCGAGGACCAGCAGGATTTCGCGCTCTACTGGTTCGGCGGCGGCGAGGGACCGGCGCCGGATGTGCTGCTCGACCAGGTGCAGCTTGCCCCGACCATCCTGACCCGGCTGGGTGCCGAGGTTCCTCCCACGATGCGTGCGGCGCCCTTCCTGACCGCCTGAGCAGACTGCGCGGACGGCGCGCCCAACTGTCGGTTGTGGCCGCTTGGCGCCGCCGCGTGGGCCATGCTAGGCTTTTCGCAAAGCCCCGATGGCGGAGGCTGAGGGGCCGCTGCGGCGTGGGCGCAGCCGCCGGTTGCTGGTGAGGGCAGAATGCGAGTGAGTGTGAAGCGTGGCGCAGCGATCATCGCCTTCCTGCTGGCGGGATGCGCGGGCGATCCGGGAGGCGGGCTGGAGCAGGGCTGGGGCTTGATGCTCGCGAAGGAGTATCCGGCGGCGCGGGATCATTACGAGGGCATGCTGGCCGAGTTCCCGACCAACCCTTATGTCCATCTCAACCTGGGTGTCGCGTATCAGCGTCTGGGCAATCGCGATCTGGCCCGTCAGCACTATGAGGCGGCGATCGCACATGGCGCTCAGGCGGAAGTCACCCGGGTGGTGAAGGAGGGCGAGGTCGCGCCAAGCGTGACCACGGTCGCGGACCAGGCCCGGGACAATCTTCTGACCCTGTCGGGCTGATTCGGCGGCGCCGCGCAAGACCCGAAGCCCGGGACGAGCGCGTTGCCGCGGCCCGGGGAGCGCGGGCAGTCGCGCCCGGCAAATCGGCCCCGACGGATGCCGCCTGGGATCAGTTCTTCGCGCACTCGCGATCGATCAGCGCGCGAATCACGCCTTCGACCGTGGGCGGGTTGGCGCGCGCGGTGCGGGCAAGGTTCACGTCCTCGATGATCCGGGCATAGAGATAGGCGCTGCCGTCCGCGCTGTTCACCTGGTCCAGCCGGGTCATGCAGTCCGCCTTGACGCTCGCGACCGAGGCGGTCTGATACTGATAGTAAAAGTGATGCAGGACCGTGCTGATGAAGATTTCCTGCTGATGGTCCTGCAGGCGATCGAATTCGTCCAGTGTCAGGCTGCGGGCGCCGGACGCAGATCCAAGGACCGCGGCACATGCCATCGCCCAGCCGGCAAGCCAGAGTTCAGCGCGCATCGGTTACCCCTACTCCCAATTCTCCACCGGTTCCGATTCTGCACTCGAATACGGCAAAATTCCGCCCCCAACCAGGCAAACGGCGGCACGATGGCGTGATCGGTCGCGAGCATGCGCCGCTGTGGTAGCTTGGCGCAACGGCGAACAACCTCGGGTATAGTGCGCGACGGCCCACCGAGAGCATGGCGCGCGATATCGGGGCGCGACATTGGGGCGCGCGATCGGGCCGACTCACCCCGGACGCGCGGCCGGGGCTGCGTGGCTGCGCCATCGGACCCCGGCGCCGGGCGGCCGTGGGTGCGATGCCCGCCACGCCGCGCCACGGGTTCGCGTGACGCGCGGCCCGGTCGACGGCGTTGCAAGCCTCGACCGGGGCCCGCGATCGGGTATAGTTCGTCGGAAGGGTGGGGCCTTGTCGGCGGCGCCCGCCCGGAGGCGCGATGTTGTCGAGATTGGCCAGAAGGCGGGCGGCAGATGCCCGCGGCGAGACCCAGCGCCGCCAGGTTTCCGGGCGGAACCTGCTCTATTTCCTCAGCATGCTCATGGTCTGCCTCGGCACCACCGGCGGGCTGATCGGGCTCAGGATCGCGGACCCCTTCGTGGTTCAGCAGGCGCGCCAGATCGCGTTCGATCTGTTGCAGCGGGCATCGCCGCGGGCGTATCGCGACGATGTTCCGATCAAGATCGTCGATATCGACGAGCGTTCGCTCTCGAGCTTAGGCCAATGGCCCTGGCCGCGCGATGTTCTGGCCGAGCTGGTCGACCGGCTGCATGCCGCCGGCGCCGTGGCGGTGTCGTTCGACTTCCTGTTCGTCGAGCCCGACCGGATGTCGCTGGGGCGGGCGGCCGCGGACGGCGGGGCAGGGGGCGCCGACCCCGCCCGCCCGCCGAGCAACGACGAGCTGTTTGCCGACGCGATCCGGCGCGGCAATGTGGTTCTGGGTTTCGGGACATCGTTCGCCAGGACCGGAATGCCACCCGTCAAGGCGGGCTTCGCCTTCACGGGCAAGGATCCGAGTTCCGATGTCACCCGCCTGCGCGGCGGCGCCAGCATTCTGCCGGTTCTGGCGGATGCGGCCGCAGGCATCGGCTCGGTCAACCTGCGCAGCGACGATTCGGGCGACGGCGTGCGCGTCGTGCAGCTTGTCTGGTCCGACGGGACGAAGCTTTTCCCAAGCCTGATCACCGAATCGTTGCGGATCGCGCAGGGGGCCTCGACCTATGTGGTCAACGTCGATCCCGAGATCGGCGGCGTGCAGTCGCTCAGGATCGGCGCATTCGACGTCCCGACCGGCCCGCGCGGCGAGTTCTTTCTGTACTACACCAAGCCCCACGCCGAGCGGTATGTCAGCGCGGCCGACATTTTCGACAACGAGCGCCTCACAGCCCTCGTGCCCGAGTTGTCGGGGAAGATGGTCCTGATTGGCACGTCGGCGGCGGGGTTGTTCGACTTGCACCGGACCGCGCTCGGCGACGTCGTGCCCGGCATCGAGATGCATGCGCAGGCGCTGGAGCAGATCATCAGCGGCCAGTTCCTGTTGCGGAAGGACTGGACCGGCAGCGCCGAGCTGTTCGCGCTGGTGATCACCTGCCTCACGGTCGGCCTGACCACGATCTTTGGCGGCGCCTGGATCGCGCTGATCGGGGGCATGTCGTTCTCCGCGATCATCGTGCTCGGTGCCTGGTACAGCTTTCGGGAACTCGGCGTGCTGGTCGATTTCAGTTTCCCGCTGGGCGGGGGAATGGCGACCTGGTTTGTCGCCACGGCATTTCGCTACCTGGTGACCGATCGTGAAAAGCGCGGCATGCGCCATGCCTTCAGCCACTATGTCCATCCCACGGTGCTGAAGCAGATCGAACAGAACCACAGCGAGGTTCGCCTGGGCGGCGAGAACTGCGAGCTGACCGTGATGTTCACGGATGTGCGCAACTTCACGCCGCTGAGCGAGCGGCTGTCGCCCGAGGAGCTGGTCGCCTTCCTGAACAATCTGCTGGGCGCGCTGTCCGATGAGATCGCGCAAACCGGCGGCGTGATCGACAAGTTCATCGGCGATTCGATCATGGCATTCTGGAACGCGCCGCTGCGGCAGTCCGATCACGCCCGGCGCGCCTGTCTGGCCGCGCTGGCGATGCGCGAGGCGATCGACGCGATGACCGCCCGCGGCGGCTTCGGCCTGCCCGACCATGTCGCGCGCGACACCGCCATCGAGATCGGCGTGGGCGTCAACACCGGGCCCGCCTGTGTCGGCAATGTCGGCTCGGCCGAGCGGTTCAATTATTCGGCCATCGGCGATGCGGTGAACGTGGCCGCGCGCGCCGAGTCGGCGTGCAAGGAGCTGGGGTTCGATCTGGTGGTCTGCAAATCGACCGCCGATCTGGCGCCCGACCTCGCCTTCCTCGACGCGGGCGGGGTGCCGCTCAAGGGCAAGTCGGCACCTGTGCCGATGGTGATCCTGGTGGGCGATGCGGCCACCAAGGCATCGGCGGAGTTTGCGGCCTTTGCACGCCACTACGACGACTTGATTCGCGCACTGCGCGCGCGCGATTCGGCGGCGCTGGCGCATCACCTTGCGCAGTGCCGCCAGATGGCCAGCGCATTCGACCCGCGTCTGGCGGGTTTCCTCGATCGTCTGCCAGCGCGACGGGCGGATTTCGACCCGGAGCACGCAGATCAATCCGATCTGGTCGCGGCAAAATAATCCTCTGGAAGGCGCGCATTGCACTGACTGACGCAGCAATCCTCTGGCCAGAGGGAAGATTGACCGCTAGGGTTGCAATCAGGACGTGTGTGTGACGACACGCACAGACTCGCGCGTGTGAAACGAGAAATTGTATGACGGACGGCTTTTGGAAGCTTTCTGCCGCTGCAAGCGGCGGCAGTCGAGATGCCCGGGGAGTGCTGAGTTGTTGAACCCAAGATTGAAGTTCTCGCGCCTTGCGGCCGCTGCTGGTACCGCCATCAGTCTGGCGGCAGGCGTCGCAGGCGCCGCCGAGCAGATCGGCGAGGCCAAGGCGGTCATCGACAGCGCGACGGCCGAAGGCAATGTCGGCGAGCGCGCGCTGGTGTCGGGCGCCGAGGTGTTCTTTGGCGAACGGGTCAAGACGGATTCGGTGGGCGAGGCGCAGCTCCTGTTCAAGGACGGGACGCGCATGGTGATCGGGCCGAACTCGAATCTGGTGCTCGACCAGTATGTCTTCCGCTCGGGGGCGGCCGACAACCAGTTCGTGGTGCGGGCGTTCAGTGGGGCGTTCCGCTTCATCACCGGCTCGGGCCCGAAGGACGCCTACCTGATCCACACGCCAGCGGCGACGATCGGCGTGCGCGGCACCAGTTTCGATTTCTCGGTCACACCGGGAGAGACCAACCTGCTGCTGATGCATGGCGGCGCGACGGTCTGCTCGAACGATGGGAACTGCGTCTGGGCCGACGTGGCGCAGTAAGGCGCAGCCGAGACCGGCAACGCCTTCGCGTCGGCGGCAGGCGTCGCGGATCGATCTCAGCTCGGGCTGGGGTTTTCCTGGGACTCGGAGGGCAGATCGACAAAGGGCGGCGGGATGAAGGTCGGCGTGTTTGGCCGAAGTCCCGAATCGTTGCCCGGCGTGGCGGTCTCGATCTCCTCCTCGGGCGGGAGGCCGGCGCCGACCGCGGCACCGCCCAGCGGCTCGGATCCGGGTGGGATCGCGCCGGCGGCCGCGACGTCGAGGCCAAAGTCGGTGAGGCAGGCCCGGCGCCAGTTTTCGTCGATCTGGAATTCCGGCAGCAGCCCGGTATCATCCAGGATGAACGGGAAAAGCTGAGCCTGTTCGCGCGTCCACTGTTCCTGCGGGACAAGTTCAGCCGCCTGGTGACGCTGGACCCTGAACAGTTCGCAGTTCGCCTTGGCGATTTCGGTCTGCGAGGCCAGCTTCAGCCGTGAGCCGGACGCGGCGACCTGATCGATCTCGGCGGTTGCGATCTGGGCTGCGACCGTGCTGGGGGGCGTGCCCGGCGCTTCCGAGGCGGGGATGACGGCGGTGGTCGGGCCGTCCGTGCATTCCGCGGCAGCGCCCTGAAGCGCGCGCAGGGCGTCGGGGCTCGCGCCGCCTGCGATCCCTGCCGAGACCACCTCGGCGGGGGTTGCAATGCCCAGCGTCGCTGCTGCGCAAAGTGCGGTCGCCGCAATTTCGGGATTGGCAATCGCGACGGCCGTGATCTCGCGCGCGGTGGATGCCGCGAGAATGGCCTCGGCAATCGCGGGCGTGACGGGCGCATCTGTTGCCGAAAGGGCCGGCCAGGCGCAGGCTACCACGCTGACCATGGTGCAGGACTTCAACAGATTTCGGGCCATCGATCCGTCCAATCTTGCCTGAACTGTCCCCGCGATGCGATGGACGCCGGTATTATTCACGTATCTGTATACCGTGCCTGTTGGCGGAGGAACAGCGATTTCCCGGGCTGGTTTTGAAGGGGGTCGCCATAAAAACGCCAGGTTGTGCATCGGGAACACACTGGGGCCAGCGTCATTGACGCATGCGGCAGGCATGGTTTCGCACGTTGGCCGGCGTTTTGCGGCGGCCGGTCCCCTGCGATCGCGCGGCGCGCATACCAACGCCGCGCCGCGCGCGACAAGCCATGCGTTTCGCCGCGCCCCCCGCGCCGGACGGCGCAGGATCAGTGTGCGGCGCCCGCTTGCCAGGCCTGGGCCGCGGTCAGCTTGTAGGACCAGGGCAGCCCGGCATTGCGCCAGCCATTGGTATCGCGGTGGCCGCTGGCTGCGTCGCTGTCGCCCTCGAAGCCCTCGACCAGGCTCCAGACATTGGTGAAGCCCGCGTCGATCAGGGCGCGCGCCGCCTCGGCCGAGCGCCCGCCCGAACGGCACATCACGAAGACCGGATCGGCGGCCGTGCGCCCCTCGCGCGCCACCAGCGCCCTCGCCTCGGCGACGAACTGCGCGTTGTCCTCCATCGCATAGGTGCCCTTGTCGGCGACGAAGCGATGGGTTGCGATCTTGACCGGAATGTTGGCGTCCATCCCCGCCGCATGCCCGACGAAGGCCACCTCGATCGGGTCGCGCACGTCGATGAAGACGATCGAGGGATCGGCCGACAGCGCCGCGTGCGCGTCATGTGGCGTCAGATATAGCCCCAGCGGTGTCGCCTTGCCCTTGCCGAGCGTGGCGGCATCGACGCTCGAGCGGATCTCGCCCGCGCTGGCCTGCGTGGCGAGAACCATGGCGAGCGCGCTCGCTGTGATCAGGGATTTGAGCATGGGAGCCTCCTTCCTCCGCCTGCGGTGCGGGTCGTGCTCAGCATTCCTTGCAGGTGCGCAGCCCGAGGATCGCATAGGCCGGGCAGAATTTCAGGAAGGCGGTGGCGAGCGGCACGACGCCGATCCAGCCCCAGACCCCGATCTGGCCGCCGAGCGTGAGCCCGATCAGCACGAGGCCCAGCACGATGCGCAGGATCCGGTCGGTGGTGCCGACATTGGCGGTGAACTTCATGATGATTCTCCACTGGGTGACGTCTTGGCCGCAAGTCTCGCGCGGATCGCGCGGGCGGTCAGTGACGTCGTCACCGTCAGCGGGTGGCTGCGAAGGTTTTCAGGGCCGCGATGTCGCCCAGCCGGATCTCGCCGCGGTTCAAACCGACCCAGCCGCGCCGTTCGAACTCCTTGAGGATGCGTGAGACCACCTCGCGCGCGGTGCCAAGCTCGGATGCGATGGCTTGATGCGTGGCGGCGATCACCCCTTCGGCCGAGGCGCGCTCGGCCAGCCACCCCGCCAGCCGCAGGTCGACGCGGTGCAGCAGCAATTCGTCGATCACGTCGACCAGCTCGATGATGCGCTGGGAAAACACGCTGAGCGCGAGGTTGCGGAAGGCGGGTTCCTGCTCGACCAACTCGCGGAAGGCGCGCGCGGGCAGCGCCAGCGCCTCGACATCGCCCTCGGCATAGCCATAGGCCTCGTAGGCCGCGCCCGACAGCAGGCACGAGGTGGTCATCACGCAGCTCTCGCCCACCGCGACGCGGTAGAGCACGACCGACCGCCCGCTCGGCCCCATATGCTCGACCCGGACCGAGCCGCTGAGGGGGATGAGGAAGCTCTCGGACCGGTCGCCCGGCCCGAACAGGCGATAGCCGTCGCCGACCCGCACCCGGCTCGAGCGCGCCGCGATGGCGGCACGCAAGCCGGCGGGCAGGTCGGGGGCCGCGCGCGCGAGCGCCTGTTCGAGCGTTTCCGTCATGCCGTCCGCTTCAAGGTGTCGATCCGTTCAGACCGCAGCGTGCGCTCGGCCAACTCGGGTGACAAGGCGTGGACGGCGTCGAACTGCGTCAGGAACACCCGGCCGGACAGATCATCGAGCAGATGCGAGCGCCGCAGCCGGTCCATCACCGGCCCCTTGACCTCGGAGAGGTGCAGGGCCACCCCCGCGTCCCGCAGCCGCTGGTTGATCGCCTCGAGGCTTTCGAGCGCCGAGGCGTCGATGAAGTTCACCGCCGGGCACATCAGCACGACATGGCGGATAGCGGGATCGGCGGCCACCGCGTCCGAGATGCGGTCCTCGAGAAAGCGGGCGTTGGGGAAGTAGAGGCTCTCGTCCACCCGCAGCGAGAAGATCTCGGGCGCGGTCACCACCTCGTGGCGCGCGACGTTGCGGAAATGCTCGGTCCCCGGCACCTGGCCGACCACCGCCGAATGCGGGCGCGAGGTGCGCCACAGGTGCAGGACGATCGAGAGGGCGACGCCCGCGACCACCCCCGCCTCGACCCCCATCGCCAGCGTCATCGCGATGGTCGCCGCCTGCGCCATCCCGTCGCCCTTCGAATACGCCCAGGTCCGCCTCAGCGCGCCCAGATCGACCAGGCTCAGCACCGCCACGACGATGGTGGCCGCAAGCGTGGCGTTCGGCAGGAAATACAAGAGCGGCGTCAGCGTCAGCGTCGCGACCCCGATGGCGATGGCGGTGAAGATGCCGGCGGCCGGCGTCTCGGCGCCCGCGTCGAAATTGACCACCGAGCGCGCAAAGCCGCCCGTCACCGGATAGCCGCCGGTGAAGGCCGCACCGAGGTTGGCGGCGCCCAGGCCCACAAGCTCCTGATCCGGCACGATGCGCTGGCGCCGCTTGGCCGCGAGCGTCTGTGCGACCGACACCGATTCGACGAAGCCGATCACCGAGATCATCAGCGCCGGCACCACCAGCGCCCCCCACAGATCGAGATCGACGGCGGGCAGGCTGAGCGGCGGCAGCCCGGGTGGCACCGCGCCCACGATCCTGACCCCGGCCTGATCGAGCCCGAGCACCCAGGTCGCGAGCGTCGTCACAGCCACCGCCGCGACCGGCCCCGCCTTGGCGATCAGGTCGGCAAGGCGCGGGCGCAGCCCCGCGCGGATCAGCAGCGGCTTCAGCGCCTTGCGCACCCAGAACAGGAAGGCCGTGGCCGAGACCCCGATCGCCAGCGTCGGCCAGTTCACCTGTTCCAGGTTTGAGGCCAACGAGACCATCAGGTCGAACAGGTTGTGCCCCGAGGCCGGGATGCCGAGGATATGCTTGAGCTGGCTTGCGGCGATGATGATCCCAGAGGCCGAGATGAAGCCCGAAATCACCGGATGGCTGAGGAAATTCGCGAGGAACCCCAGCCGGAACACACCCATCACGGTCAGCATGAGCCCCGACATCAGCGCGAGCGCCAGCGCCGCCGCGAGGTATTCGGGCGTCCCCGGCGCCGCGACCTGCCCCACCGCCGCAGCCGTCATCAGCGAGACCACCGCGACCGGCCCGACGGCCAGCACCCGCGAGGTGCCGAACACGCCATACAGCACCAACGGCGCGATCGAGGCATAGAGCCCGACCTCGGGCGGCAACCCCGCCAGCATGGCATAGGCCAGCGACTGCGGGATCAGCATGATGGTCACGATCACTGCCGCCACGAGGTCGCTGACCGCCGTGTCGCGGTCATAGCGCGCGCCCCAGTCGAGGATCGGGAAGTAGCGTCTCAGCATCGCTCGGGCTCTTTCGCACTGACGGGAAAGCCGCCGGCGGGAGACCCCGCCGGCAGGCTGATCCGGGGCCGCCGCGGCAGGGCGGCCCCGACGGGATCGCTCACGACGCCTTGCGCGGGGCTTCGGTCTCGCAGGCGGGCAGCGCCTCGTGCGCGGCCGGGGTCATCGGCAGGATCTGCGGGCGGGCCAGCCACTCGCGGCCCTTGAGCATCGCGTGCCAGTAGATCGAGGGCAGCATCTTCTCCTTGAGCAGCCACGCGAGGCGCGAGGGTTTCGTGCCGTCGATCATCCAGGCCGGGAAGGTCGGCGCGAGCTTGCCGCCATAGAGGAACTCGGCCATCACGATCTTGCCGCGCTCGACCGTCAGCGGGCACGAGCCATAACCGTCATAGACCGCCCGCGGCGCGTGCCCGTCCAGCACCGCCAGCACGTTCTCGGCCACCACGGGGGCCTGCTTGCGCACCGCCGCCGCGGTCTTGGCGTTGGGTGCCGATGAGCCGTCGCCGAGGCCAAACACGTCGCCGAAGCGGGGGTGCTGGAGCGTCTCGTGGCTCACCTCCATCCAGCCCGCGGCGGTCGCGAGGGCCGAGCGCGCGATGAGGTCATGCGCGCGCTGCGGTGGGCAGACATGCAGCATGTCGAACGCGCGCTCGACCCGGCCCTCGGGGGTCGCGAACCACGCCTTCCGTGCAGGCCCGTCGACCGCGACGAGGTTATGGTTCAGGCTGAGCGTGACGCCGTATTTGCCGATATATTCCTGAAGCGCCGGCACATAATCCGCGACGCCGAACAGCACACCGCCGGCGTTGCAGAACTCGATTTCGATGTCCTTGAGACGGCCCGAGCGGGTCCAGGCGTCGCCCGCCAGATACATCGCCTTCTGCGGCGCGCCCGCGCATTTGATCGGCATCGGCGGTTGCGTGAACAGCGCCTTGCCACCCCGCAGGTTCGACACCAGCTCCCAGGTGTAGGGCGCCATGTCGAACAGGTAGTTCGAGGTGACGCCGTTCTTGCCCAGGGTGTCGCGCAAGCCCTCGACCGCGTCCCAGTCGAGCTTGAGGCCGGGGCTGACCACCAGCGCGCGATAGCCGATGCGGGTGCCGTCCTCGAGCACGATCTCGGATCGCTTCGGCTCGAACCCGTCGACCGCCGCGCGGATCCACTTGACGCCCCGGGGCATAACCTCGGCCATCGGCCGCATGGTCTGGGCGCGGTGGAACACGCCGCCGCCGACCAGGGTCCAGCCGGGCTGGTAGAAATGCTCGTCGCGCGGCTCAACGATGGCGATGTCGAGCCCGGGGCGGCGCCTGAGCAGGCTCGCGGCCGTGGCGATCCCGCCCGCGCCGCCGCCGACGATCACCACCTCGTGGCGCACGGCGGGCGCAAGTGCCACCACCTTGCCCGCCGACGCCTCGAGCCGCGGCCGAAGTCCCGCGAGGTCATAGCCCGCAGCCCCTGCCGCCGCGAGGATCGCATCCGCTGACAGCCGCGGCGCCTTCGACAGCGACCACAGCGTCGCCGAGCGCGTGCCGGTGCGGCAATAGGCCAGAACCGGCCCGTGAAGTTCGGCCATAGCGCGGGCAAAGGCCGCCACATCCGCGTCCGACACCTGCCCCGAGACCACCGGCAGATAGCGGAAGTCGAGGCCGTGGGCCTCGGCCGCCGCGCGCATCTCGGCCGATGCTGGCTGACCCTCGCCCTCGCCATCGGGGCGGTTGCAGACGATGCTGCGGAAGCCCTGCGAGGCCGCGACGCCCAGATCCGCGATGGCGATCTGCGGGCTGACCGAAAGCTCGGGCGATATGCGCTTGATGTCCATCATGTTCCTTCCCTTGGCCGTCGGGCGGCTCGCTGCGCATTGGCTGCGTGTCATGTGCCGGAGAGAGGGGCGGATGCGCCCCGCCGCCCGGCCGGATCAGAGCGTGTTGATCGGGACCTTGAGATAGACCGTCCCGTTGTCCTCGGCCGGCGGCATCCGGCCCGCGCGCATGTTGACCTGGATCGAGGGGATGATGAGCTTGGGCATCCCCAGCGTCTTGTCGCGCGCCTCGCGGGTCTTGACGAAACCCTCGACGGTGTTGCCGGCGATGTGGACGTTGCGCGATTTCTGCTCGCCGACCGTCGTCTCCCAGGCATAGACCTCGCGGCCCGGGGCCTTGTAGTCGTGGCCGACGAAGATGCGCGTCTCGTCGGGCAGCGACAGGATCTTCTGAACCGAGTCCCACATCACCTCGGCCGAGCCGCCGGGGAAGTCGCAGCGCGCCGTGCCGAAGTCGGGCATGAACAGCGTGTCGCCGACGAAGGCGGCGTCGCCGATCACATAGGTCAGGCAGGCCGGCGTGTGGCCGGGCGTGTGCAGCACGAAGCCGGAAAGCCCGCCGATCGCGAAGCGGTCCTGCTCGCGGAACAGCCGGTCGAACTGCGAGCCGTCGCGCTGGAACTCGGTGCCGGCGTTGAAGATCTTGCCGAAGGTGTCCTGCACGACGCGGATGTTCTCGCCGATGCCAATCTGGCCACCCAACTCGCGTTGCAGGTAGGGGGCGGCCGACAGGTGGTCGGCATGGACATGGGTCTCGAGCAGCCACTCGACCGTCAGGCCGCGCTCGCGGACATGGGCGATGATCTCGTCGGCGGATTCGGTTGCGGTGCGCCCGGCGGCGTTGTCGAAGTCGAGCACCGAATCGACGATGGCGCAGGCCTGGCTTGCCGGGTCCCTGACGACGTAGGAGACGGTGTTGGTGGGCTCGTCGAAGAATGCGGTGACCTGAGGCTGCATGGCGGGCTCCTCTCGCTGCGGGGGTGTCCGAAAGGTAGCGAGCGGCCGCGTAATCACAAGTTTTATATGTGTAACTCTGTCACAAAGCGCGCGGCGCGACCACGCAGCGCCGTTGCCGGGCTGAGCGATGCAGCGGCACGCTGTAGCAAAGCCTGGTAGGTCTGGCTGTCGCGAAGTTTCAGGCCGAACGCTCGCCCGCGGTCGTGGCGCATGCAGGGGCCATTCCAGACGGTGCGGGCTCGGGCAGGTCTGCGGCCTCGCCAGCGTCGAGATACCTGCGGATGTTGTCGAGCAGGGCCTCCAGATGCGCCGCGATCTCGGTCTTCACCAGGCCGGGGTCGCGCTGTTCCAGCCCGGCGACGATGGCGCCGTGCTGGCGCAGCACGCGGTCGCGGCTGCGGCGCTGCTTTGCCGACAGATAGCGCGCACGCCACAGGCGCGCGAGGAACGCCTTGTGCGTGTCGGACAGCGCGCGATTGTGCGAGGCTTGGGCAATGGCGATGTGGAACTGCATGTCGATCTCGAACAGATCGAGCGTATCGACACGGTCGTAGGCTTCGGCGATTCGTTCGTGCAGCGCCCGGATCTGCGCGATCTCGGCATCGGTGGCGTTCGTGCAGGCCAATTCGCCCGACAGCAGTTCCAGCGCCCGCAGCACTTCGACCGAGTCGGCGATCTCATTGAAACTGGGATTGGCCACGATCGGGCTGCGGGCCGGGCGCAGCAGCACCAGCTCCTCCTTCGCCAGAATCCGGATCGCCTCGCGCATCGGCGTGCGGCTGACATCCATCTCCTCGGCGAGCACCCGCTCCTTGATCGGGGCGCCGGGGGCGAGCTTGCCGCGCAAAATGTCGCGCCTGAGCTGATCGGCGATCTCGACGGACAGGGCTTGACGTGCCACGCTCGCTCCGCTTCTGGGCTTCCGGGTTCGTGTCGCCCAGCAACAGACGACGGCGCCGAGGACAGCGTGGAGGGATGCCTCGGAATTTTGGTATACCATTTTCCGTTGATTGTCGAGACACGGCCATTTATACGGCTGTGGGAATGGTATACCATTCCGCCCCGTGGGCCGGGGGCCTGATCGAAAAACAGTGCGGGGGTGCCCGCCGAAAGGGAGGAAGACAATGAAAGCCAGGAGTTTCCTGATCTCGGCCGCCGCGGCGGCTCTGTTTGCGTCGTCGGCGGCAGCCGAGACCATCACCCTGCGCATCCAGACGCACTATGCGCCCGAGACGGTGTCGGGCAAGCTGGCCGGCCAGTTCGTCGACGACGTGCAGACCATGTCGAACGGCGAGATCAAGATCGAGATGTTCTATTCGTCGTCGGTCGTCGCCACGGTCGAGACCTTCGACGCCGCCGCCAACGGCATTCTCGACTGCGACATGACCGGCGGCGCCTATCAGACCGGCAAGAACGCTGGCTTCCAGTTCGTCGGCGATATCATGGGCGGCTACGACACGCCCTATCAGCAGCTCTCGTGGCTGTATCACGGCGGTGGCTATGATGCCGCCCAGCAGCTTTACAACGCGCAGGGCATGCAGCTCATCGGCTGGTGGGTTTACGGGCAGGAATCCTTTGCCTCGAACAAGCCGCTCTCCGGCGTGGCTGACCTCAAGGATTGGAAGTTCCGCTCGCCTCCGGGGCTCGAGACCGACATCTTCGCCTCGCTCGGCGCTTCGCCGATCGTGATGGACTTCACCGAAATCTTCACCGCGCTCGAGACCAAGATCATCGACGGCGCCGATGCCTCGGGGCTGGCGAACAACAAGGGCATGGGGCTCTACGACATCGCCAAGCATGCGACCTTCCCCGGCTTCCACTCGATGCCGTCGGACCACCTGGCCTGCAACAAGGCGGTCTGGGACGGCATGAGCGAAGCGCATCGGCGGATCATCGACACGGCGATGCAGAAGCTGTCGCTGCAGACCGCGCTGACCTTCGAGCGGGCGAACGCGGCCGCTGCGGCCGACCTCGCGGGGCAGGGCGTGGCGCTGCACAACTGGTCGGGGGACGAGCGCATGAAGTTCCGCCAGGCCGCGCAGACGCAGTGGGATGTCTGGGCGCAGAAGTCGCCCGAGGCAAACGCGCTGGTCGAGAGCCACCGCGCCTATCTCAAGGAACTGGGCCTGCTGCCGAAGTGATCGGTCGCGCGTGACGAGCGACTGACGCCAACCGGGCGGA
Organism: Thermohalobaculum sp.; assembly: GCA_032251175.1. Lineage (GTDB taxonomy): Bacteria > Pseudomonadota > Alphaproteobacteria > Rhodobacterales > Rhodobacteraceae > Thermohalobaculum. Next base: position 17,836 of record JAVVFE010000001.1, on the reverse strand, counting down.
CCCGTCGGGGTCCGCCCCTTTTCGCAGCCGATCCGCGCCCGAGCGACACAGCGACACAGTGGGGATGCCGTGCAGAACAAAAGCGTGTGGCTGGGGCCGCTGCGGCGGCCGGTGAAGCTGGGCATGATCGGGTTCACGGCGCTGGCCGGGGCGATCGCCGCGATCCTGATCGGCGGTCAGATCACCGGGGCGAGCGACATATCGATGGCCGAGATGCTGCGCCCGGCGGGGCGGCCGATGGCGTATGCGATGCTGGGCGCGCTGTTCGGGGCGATGCTTCTCGCCTCGGTCTATCTGTCCGATACCGCCGGCGTGATCGAGCCGCCGCGCACCGGGCCGGCCGATATTTTCTCGCTGGTGATGTCGCGCCTTGCCATGATCGGGGTCGCGGCGATCGTGATCGTGATGTTCTACGAAGTCGTGGCGCGCTACGTCTTCTCGAAGCCGACGCTGTGGGCGAACGAGCTGTCGTTGTGGATGGCGGGCTTCGTGCTGCTGTTCGCGGGCCAGTATGCGATGCAGCAGCGCAGCCACATCCGGATCTACATCATCTACGATGTCATGCCCCGGGGGATGCAGAAGCTCGCCGACTGCCTGTCGGTCGCGATGATCTGGGCGTTTGCCGCCGCGCTGGTCTGGGGCGGTTTCAACGAAGCGCGCGACAAGCTGTTGCGGATGGAAACCTTCGGCACCGCCTGGGATCCGCCGCTGCCGGCGACGATGAAGCCGGCGATCCTGATCGTGGTCTGCCTGGTGGCGCTTCAGGCGCTGTCGAACCTGATCGCCGACTGGAACAAGGCGCCCGAGGTCCACTCTCCCGCCGACGAGATCGATGCGGCCGAAATCGAAAGCATCCGCCGCACGCTGGGAGAGAAGTGACATGGACATCGGAACCATCAGCCTTGTCCTGTTGGTCGGCATGTTCGTGCTGCTGGCGATGGGCATGCCGCTTGGCTTCGCCTCGGCCTTCCTCGCGGTCGCAACCCTGGTGATGAAGTTCGGGCCGGACCTTCTGTTCCGCGATTTCGGGCGCGGCCCGTTGTCGGTGCTGGGGCAGGCGGTCTACCGGCAGATGACGAATTATGTGCTGATCTCGGTCCCGCTGTTCATTTTCATGGCGTCATTGCTCGAGCGATCGGGCATCGCGCAGAGCATGTACAGTTCGCTCAACGTCTGGCTCTCGCGCACCCGCGGCGGCATCGCCATCGTCACCTCGATCATGGCCGTCATCATGGCGGCGATGTCGGGGATCATCGGCGGCGAGGTGGTGCTGCTGGGCCTGATCGCGCTGCCGCAGATGCTGCGGCTGGGCTACAACCAGAACCTTGCGATCGGCACGATCTGCGCCAGCGGCAGCCTCGGCACGATGATCCCGCCCTCGATCGTGCTCATCTTCTACGGCCTGGTGACCGAGACCTCGATCAAGGCGCTGTTCACCGCGTCGTTTCTGCCGGGCTTCATGCTGGCCACGTTCTTCATCATCTACATCGTGATCCGCACGCAGCTCGATCCCGCGCAGGCGCCCTTGCCGGCGCCCGATCCGAACGATCCGCCCGGTGGCGAGAAGGCGCTGATGTTCGCCGGGTTCCTCTCGCGGCTCGCGCTGTGGGCGACGGCGGTCCTGGCGCTGCGTGCGGTCTTCTTCACGGTCACGGGGACGAATGCGATCACCGAAGGGGTCGAGCCGATCGTGCTGGGGATGGCCAGCGACATCCCCTGGATCGCCGGTGCCTTCGTGCTGGCGCTGGGGCTCATCCAGTTCGTGATCGGCCGCGAGCGGGCCCAGCGCGGCTGGGTCATGGGCAAGGGCCTGATTGCGCCGATCATCGTCATCGGCGTGGTGCTGGGCTCGATCTATGGCGGGATCACCGGCATCACCGAGGCCGCCGGCATGGGCGTCATCGCGGTCTTCGTGATCGGCCTCGTCCGGCGCGAGATGACCTTCGAGATCGTCTGGGATGCGCTGATGCGCACGCTCAGGTCGACCGGCACGATCATCTGGGTGACGATCGGGGCGGCCGCGCTGGCCGCGGCCTACACGCTCGCGGGCGGCCCGACCTATGTCGCAGGCATGATCGTGGGCGCCGACCTGCCGACCATGGGGATCATCCTGGTGATGATGATGATCTTCCTGGTGATGGGCATGTTCATGGACTGGGTCGGCATCGTGCTGCTGATCATGCCGGTCTTCCTGCCGATCGTGCTCAAGCTGCCGGCCGAGGAATTGGGCTTCATCGGCAATATCGATCCGAAACACGTCGCAATCTGGTTCGGTGTGGTGTTCTGCATGAACATGCAGGTGAGCTTCCTGTCGCCACCGTTCGGGCCGGCGGCGTTCTACCTGAAATCGGTGGCCCCGCCGCAGATCTCGCTGACCGACATCTTCCGGGGCTTCCTGCCGTTCATCGGCATCCAGCTTCTCGCGCTGAGCGTGCTGGTGATCTGGCCCCCGATCGTCACGCTGTTCTTCTGACGGTGGGGGCTCTTGCCGGGGCGGCGCGCATGCGTGCGCTCCCCGGTCGCATCGGGTGGAGGTGATCCATGCTGAGCCGCGAGCAAGTCGATCGGTTCGGGCGCGACGGCGTGCTCGTGGTGCCCGATGTGTTGCCCCCCGATCTGCTTGCGGGCATCCGGGCGGAATATGCGGCGCTGCTCGATGGCCTCTATGCGGACTGGCACGTCCAGGGCCGGGTGCCGGCCCCTGCGGGGCGCGATTTCTGGGAAAAGCTGCTCGTCAGCTACCGGGCTGGCTGCGACTGGTTCCAGCCGATGGACATCTCGCTTCCGGGCGACGAGATCCGGCCGGACACGCCGTTCCATTTCGGCCCCGCGGTCTTCGACATGGTGACCTGCCCGCGGCTTCTCGACCTTGCCGAATGCCTGATCGGGCCCGAGATCACCTCGAACCCGATCCAGCATGTCCGCCTGAAGCCACCGGCCGACGCGCTGAGGGTCGACGAGGTCCGCGCCCATATCACCGCGACCGACTGGCATCAGGACCGCGCGGTGGGGCATGCCGAGGCCGACCGGACCGAGATGATCACGGTGTGGCTCGCGATCACCGACGCGACCGTGGAAAACGGCTGCCTTCAGGCCATCCCGGGCAAGCCGCGCATGTATCCCCATTGTCCGCGCACGCAGACCGGCATCGCCGAGGGCTTCATCGACCCGCGCGAGGCCCGGCCGCTGCCGGTGAGGGCGGGCGGCGCGGTCATCCTGCATCCGCTGACGCCGCATGCCTCGCTGCCGAACCGCACGGGGCAGTTTCGCTGGTCGTTCGATATCCGCTACAATGTCACCGGCCAGCCGACCGGGCGGGCGCATTTTCCCGCCTTCGTCGCACGCTCGCGGGCGAACCCCGACGCCGTGCTCGGCGATTGGCGCGCCTGGCGCGACCTGTGGCTTGAGGCGCGCGCCCGCCTGGCCGGACAGCCGCATGTTCCGATCCATCGCTGGCGCGCCGACAGCCCCGTCTGTGCCTGAGGGAGAACCCATGAAGACCGTCCGTCTCGCCGACGCCGACAATGTCGTCACCGCGATCTCGCCGCTCGAAATCGGCGAGGAGGGGGCGATCCAGCTCATTCCGCGCGGCCACAAGATGGCGACGCGGCCGATTGCCAAGGGTGCGCCGGTTGTCAAGTATGCGCAGCTGATCGGCTATGCCGCCGACGACATCGCTGCCGGCGCGCATGTCCACACCCACAATCTGGAATTCCGCAATGTCGAGACCGCCTACGCGTTCTCGACCAACCTGCGCCCGGTGCCGCCGGCCGCGACGCGCGACAGCTTCATGGGCTTTCGTCGCCCGACGGGGCGCGTCGGCACGCGGAACTACATCGCGGTGCTCACCTCGGTGAACTGCTCGGCCACGGCCGCGCGGATGATTGCCGCGCATTTCACGCCCGAGCGCCTGGCCGCCTATCCCAATGTCGACGGGGTCGCGGCCTTCGTCCATGGCACCGGCTGCGGCATGGCGGGGTCGGGCGACGGGTTCGAGGCGCTCCAGCGCGTGATGTGGGGCTATGCCCGCAACCCCAACGTCGCCGGCGTGCTGATGGCGGGGCTGGGCTGCGAGATGAACCAGATCGACTGGCTGATCGAGGCATTCGGCCTGACCCCGGGGCCGCTGTTCCAGACGATGAACATCCAGGATGTCGGCGGCTTGAGGCGCACCATCGAGCTGGGCATCCGCAAGATCGAGGCGATGCTGCCGCTGGTCAACGCGGTCGAGCGCGAGGAATGCCCGGCCTCGGAGCTGATGGTGGCGCTGCAATGCGGCGGCTCGGATGCGTGGTCGGGGATCACCGCCAACCCGGCGCTCGGGTATGCCTGCGATCTGCTGGTCGCCCAGGGCGGCACCGGCGTGCTGGCCGAGACGCCCGAGATCTATGGCGCCGAGCACCTGCTGACCGCCCGCGCCGCCACGCGCGCGGTGGGCGACAAGCTGATCGGCCTGATCCGCTGGTGGGAGGATTATACCGCCCGCAACCGCGGTTCGATGGACAACAACCCCTCGCCCGGCAACAAGAAGGGCGGGCTCACCACGATCCTGGAAAAAAGCCTCGGCGCCGTGGCCAAGGGCGGCACGACCCCGCTGACTGGCGTCTACAAATACGCCGAGCCGGTGACCGCGCGGGGCTTTGTCTTCATGGACAGTCCCGGCTACGACCCCGCCAGCGTCACCGGCCAGATCGCCAGCGGCTGCAACCTCGTGGCCTTCACCACCGGGCGCGGCTCGGCCTTCGGGGCCAAGCCCTCGCCGTCGCTCAAGATCGCGACCAATACCGAGATGTACAACCGCATGACCGAGGACATGGACATCAACGCCGGACGGATCCTGACGGATGGCGCGACGGTCGAGGAGGTCGGCCGCGAGATCTACCGGACACTGCTCCGCGTCGCGAGCGGCGAGAAGACCAAGTCGGAAGCCCAGGGCCTCGGCGATTACGAGTTCGTGCCCTGGCAGATCGGCGCGGTGATGTGAGGGGCGCAGGCGGCGCCCCGGCGCGCGAATCGCAACCAGAGGACGCAGACGGAGAATGACCATGGACAAACCCACGATCGGCTTCATCGGCCTCGGCCTCATGGGCCGCGCCATGGTGCGCCGCCTGCAGGACAAGGGCTACGCGGTCAGCGTGCTCGGCCACCGCGACCGCAGCGGGATCGAGGCGGCACTTGCCCGCGGCGCGACCGAGGCGTCGAGCGCGCGCGAGATCGCGGCGGCCAGCGACATCGTGATGCTGTGCATGGGCACCTCGGCGCAGGTCGAGGCCCGCATCCATGGCGCGGACGGCGTGCTTGCCGGGGTCAAGGCGGGGCAGGTGGTGATCGACTTCGGCACCTCGCTGCCCGGCTCGACCCGGAAGATCGCGGCCGCGATCGCCGCAAGGGGCGCGCACTACCTCGACGCCCCGCTCGGGCGAACGCCGGCGCATGCGCAGGACGGGCTGCTCAACATCATGTGCGCGGGCGACGAGGGCGCCTTCGCGCGGGTTCGACCAGTGCTCGCGGATCTGGGCGAGAACGTCTTCCATCTCGGGCCATCGGGGGCCGGGCATACCATCAAGCTGATCAACAACTTCTTCGCCATGACCACCGCCTGCGCGATGGCCGAGGCCTTCGCAATGGCCGATGCCGCGGGCATCGAGCGCGACAAGCTTTATGGCGTGATGTCGGCCGGGCCGTTGCGCTCGGGGATGATGGACTTCATCCGGAATTATGCGGCCGAGGGGAAGATCGACCTCGCCTTCTCGATCGCGAATGCGGCAAAGGATGTGGGCTATTACCGCAGCATGGCGGACGAGCTTGGCGCCCGCTCGCGCATGTCGGGTGCCGCCGACGCGCTGCTGCGCGAGGCACGCGACGGCGGCTTTGGCGAGAAGATGGTGCCGCAGGTGGTGGACTACCTCGCCGCGCGGCTGAAAGGCTGAGACATGAGACTTGCCGGAAAGACAGCCTTCGTCACCGCCGCCGGGCAGGGCATCGGCCGCGCCATCGCCACGGCCTATGCGGCCGAGGGCGCGCATGTGGTCGCGACCGACCTGAGGGCCGCGCCGCTCGACGGGCTTGGCGTGGCCCAGGCCTTCGCCCTCGACGTCACCGACAAGGCGGCGTTGCAGGCCGCGGTGGCGCAGGCGGCGCCCGACATCCTCGTCAACTGCGCGGGTTTCGTGCATGCGGGGTCGATCGCCGAGGCGACCGATGCCGAGTTCGATTTTGCGATCGCCCTGAATGTCCGCTCGCAGTTCCACGCCATGCAGGCGGCGATCCCGGGCATGATCGCGCGCGGCGGGGGCTCGATCGTCAACATCGCCTCGGTCGCCTCGTCGATCATCGCGGCCCCCAACCGCTTCATCTATGGCATGTCGAAGGCCGCGGTGATCGGCATGACGAAATCGGTCGCGCTCGACCACGTCACCAAAGGCGTGCGCTGCAACTGCATCTGCCCGGGTACGGTCGACAGCCCCTCGCTGCACGACCGGCTGCGCGCGACCGGCGACTATGACGCGGCGTTGCAGGCCTTCGTCGCGCGCCAGCCGATGGGCCGGATCGGTCGGCCCGAGGAGATCGCCAAGCTCGCGGTCTATCTCGGCTCGGACGAGAGCGCCTTCACCACCGGCCAGGCGCATGTCGTCGATGGCGGCTGGGCGACGGGATAACAATGGTATCGAATGTCGCCCCGCGCGAGGAGCGCGGCGCCCTTGGCCTCGGGGTCATGGCGCTGGCGGTCTGCTGCTTCACGATGATCGACACCTCGGCCAAGTGGCTGATCCTTGCGGGGCTGCCGGCGCTGCAGGTGGTGTTCGTGCGCTATGCCGGGCATTTCATCGTCGCCATGGCGACGTTCCTGCCGCGCGAGGGGATGTCGGCGTTCCGCTCGAATGCGCCCGTGAGGCAGTTCCTGCGCTCATTCTTCCTGTTCGCCAGCACCGTGTTCAACTTCATGGCGCTGAAATACCTGCCGATCACGGTGACCACGACGATCATGTTCGCGGGGCCAATCGTGGTCACGCTGCTTGCCATACCGATGCTGGGCGAGCGGGTGGGCGCGCACCGGATCGGCGCGGTCTGCGTGGGCTTCGTGGGCGTGCTGGTGGTGATGCAGCCTTGGGGCACGGCGTTCCAGCCCGCGATGTTCCTGTCGCTCGGCGGGCTCACCATGGCCTCGTTCTACTTCATCCTGACGCGGATGCTGGCCGGGGTCGAATCGAACGCGACCAGCCAGCTCTGGTCGTCGGGGCTCGCGGCGGTCTGCCTGGCGCCCTTCGCGGTGCCGCTGTGGATCTGGCCCACGGCCGGGATCGACCTCGTCACGCTCGGCATGATCGGCGTGTTCGGGGCGCTCGGGCATATCGCTGCGACCTCGGCGCATCGGCTGGCGGATGCCTCGATCCTGGCGCCGGTGGTCTATATCCAGATCCTGCTGGCGGCGCTGTCGGGGATCTTCGTCTTCGACACCTGGCCCACGGTGTGGACGCTCGCGGGCGGGCTGATCATCGCCGCCGCGGGACTTTATATCTGGCACCGCGAGCGATATCGCGCCCGCCTGCCCGGGCGCTGAGACGGGCTTGCGTCGAGCGCAACCTGTCGGCCCCGTCCCCGCCGCCCCGGGGCCCTGGTTCAGCCCCGGAAGACACGAAGGCCCCGGATCAAGCCCGGGGCGCAGCGGGGTGAGCGGCGCATGCGGCAGAATCGGCGAACATTGGTATGAGGCGGGGCGCGTCAGCCCCGCCCGACAAAGGGCATGTTGGTCGCCATCACGGTCATGAACTGCACGTTGGCATCCAGCGGCAGCGCGGCCATGTGCAGCACCGAACGCGCGACATGGGCGACATCCATCACCGGCTCGATGGCGATGGAACCATCGGCCTGGGGCACGCCCTTGGTCATCTTCGCCGCCATCTCGGTCAGCGCGTTGCCGATGTCGATCTGGCCACAGGCGATGGAGAAGGGCCGCCCGTCCAGCGAGATCGACTTGGTGAGCCCGGTGATCGCGTGCTTCGACGCGGTGTAGGGCGCCGAGCCCCAGCGCGGCGCATGGGCCGAGATCGAGCCGTTGTTGATGATCCGCCCGCCCTGCGGCGTCTGCGCGCGCATGATCCGGAACGCCGCGCGGGCGGCGATGAAGGCGCCCGTGAGGTTGATCTCGATCACGTTGCGCCAGTCGGCGACCGGGATCTCGTCGATCGGCGCGCCGGACACGTTCACTCCCGCGTTGTTGAACAGCGCATCGAGCCGGCCCCATGTGCCGGCCGCCCGGTCGAAAGCCGCATCGACCGCCGCCTCGTCGGCCACGTCGCAGGGCAGCACAAGGGCTGCGGCGTGGCCTGCGGCGGTCTCGGCAAGCTGGGCCTGGCGCCGGCCGACCAGGCCGACCCGCCAGCCTGCGGCAAGGAAGACCTGCGCGGTTGCCCGGCCAATGCCGCTGCCGGCGCCCGTGACGATGATGGTCTGCATCGGTCGCTCCTCAGTGGTTGTCGCGGGGAAGCTGCTGCGCCACGCGCCGGTAGGCGGTGGCAAGCTCGAGGCAGCCGCCATCGGCGAGCTGGCCGACATGGGTGCGGTAGATCTCCTGCCAAGGGGTCTGGTGCTCGATCACGGGCGGTGTCCAACGGTCCTTGCGGGCCTGCCATTCGGCGGGATCGACCAGGGCATCCAGCCGCCGGGCGCCCAAGTCCAGCCGCACCCTGTCGCCGGTTTCGAGATAGGCGAGCCCGCCGCCCACCACCGCCTCGGGCGAGGCGTTGAGGATCGAGGGGCTCTCGGAGGTGCCCGATTGCCGACCGTCGCCCACCGTCGGCAGGTGGTTGATGCCCAGCCGCAGGATCGCGTCTGGCGGCTGCATGTTCACCACCTCGGCCGAGCCCGGATAGCCGACGCAGCCCACGCCGCGGATGAACAGGATCGTCCGCTCGTCGATGCCAAGCGCTGGATCGTTGATCCGGTCGTGGTAGTCCTCGGGCCCCTCGAACACCACCGCGCGGGCCTCGAACGCGCCTTCCTTGCCCGGTTCCGACAGGAATCGCTGTCGGAAATCGGCCGAGATGACGCTGGTCTTCATCAGCGCCGAGTCGAACAGGTTGCCCGAGAGGACGAGGAACCCCGCCTTCTCGCGCAGGGGTTTTGCGACCGTCGCGATCACCTCGGTGTCCTGGCTCTCCCAGCCGGCGAGGTTCTCGCCCATCGTCCGGCCGGTGGCGGTCATCGCGCCGTCGCGGATGCGCCCGGCCTTGCGCAATTCGCCCATCACCGCGGGCACGCCGCCCGCGCGGAAGAAGCTCTCGCCCAGATATGCGCCCGCGGGCTGCATGTTGACCAGCAGCGGCACGTCGAAGCCCACCGTCTCCCAGTCCTTCACGTTCAGCTCGACCCCGGCATGGCGGGCGATCGCCTGCAAATGCGGCGGCGCGTTGGTCGAGCCACCGATCGCCGAGTTGGTGACGATCGCGTTCTCGAACGCCGCGCGGGTCAGGATGTCCGAAGGTTTCAGGTCCTCGTGCACCATCGCGACGATGCGCCGGCCGGTCTCGTAGGCCATCGCCATGCGCTCGCGGAAGGGGGCAGGGATCGCCGAGTTGCCGGTCAGCGTCATGCCCAGCGCCTCGGCCATGGCGTTCATCGTGCTGGCCGTGCCCATGGTGTTGCAGTGCCCCAGCGAGGGGGCCGAGGCGCAGACCCGGTCCATGAACTCGTCGTAGTCGATCGTCCCCTCGGCTAGCAGCCGGCGGCTTTCCCACACGATGGTGCCCGAGCCCGCGCGCCTGCCCTTCCACCAGCCGTCCAACATCGGCCCGCCATTGAGCGCGATGGCCGGAATGTCGACGGTCGCGGCCCCCATCAGCATCGCGGGCGTGGTCTTGTCGCAGCCCGTGGTCAGCACCACGCCGTCGATGGGATAGCCGTGCAGCACCTCGACCAGGCTGAGATAGGTGAGGTTGCGGTCGAGCGCCGCGGTCGGCCGCTTGCCGGTTTCCTGGATCGGGTGGACCGGGAATTCCATCGGAATCCCGCCCGCATCGCGGATGCCCGCCTTGACCCGGTCGACCAGGAAGACGTGGATCTTGTTGCAGGGTGCGATGTCCGACCCGGTCTGGGCGATGCCGATGATCGGGCGTTCGCCCTGAATCTCGCCGCGCGTATAGGCCTGGTTCTGGTATCGCTCGACATAGAGCGCGGTCATCCCCGGGTTGTTGGGATTGTCGAACCATTCCTGAGACCGGAATTTCTTGCCCGCCCGCGTGTTGCTCATGATCCTGGGTCCTCTCCGGCTGCCGTCGTCCGGCTGCCCGTCTGCTGTGTGTCGCTGCGGCCCACCCCAATGTCCCGTCTGCGACGGTCCCGGGAGCCATTGTTTCGCCGGGCGCGCGCCCGGTATCGTCCGCTCATCGGAAGGTGCTCTTCGCCCCCGCCGAGCCCTGCATCCGGAAGATCGACGAGATGTCGGGCGCCGGCGGCAGGGGCATGGTCACTGGCACCTTCTCGAGCCGCGGCGTCAGGCACGGGCTGCCGGTGATGGTGCGCTCCTGCAAATCCTCCCAGAACCGCCGTTGCCCCAGCGCGTGGAAGTAGGAGTTCGAGCCGAGGATCGGCCAGGCATCGGCCCGGGCGATCTCGTAGAACAGGATCATCCGCGCGCGGTCGCTGCGGTTCGGGGCCGAGCCATGCAGCAGGCGGGCGTGATGCACGGTCATGCTGCCCGCCCTGCCGGTCAGGGTCACCGCCCGGTCGCGCGCGAAAAGCGGGTCCTCGGGGTCGATGGCGCCGCAGAACACCCCGTTCGTCCGGTGGTCGAGGATCGGGCCGCGATGAGTGCCGGGGATCACCATCAGCGGGCCGTTGTCGGGGGTCACGTCTTCCAGCATCAGCCCGAACGCCAGCAGGTCGTCATTGGTGTGCGGATAGAACGCCCAGTCCTGGTGCCATTCGACCGCAGCCCCCCCGCCGGGCGCCTTGGTGTTGAGCTTCGAGGTCAAGAGCGTCGTGTCCGGCCCCAGCAGGTCGGTCAGCACCTCGGTGATCCGCGAGTGGCGCAGCAGGTCCCAGAAGAACGGGTCGCGCCTGTGCGGCAGCTTGATGCGCGTGAGCCGCGGGGTCTGGGGTCCATGCCCCGCGTCGAGGTCGTAGGCCTCGTTGCTCTCGGTCACATGGCGCGAGCGTTCGATCAGGTCGTGCGTGATCGCCTGCGCGCGCGCCAGTTCCGCGGGCGTCACCGCGTTCTCGACCATCAGGTAGCCGTGCTCGGCGTAGAACGCCTTCTGTTCAGGGCTCAGCATCGCCCGCACCTTTCCGCACGGCTTCGGCCATGTCGATGCCGTTCAGCCGGGCCACGTGGTCGCCGAGCATCGGGACAAAGTCGTCGCCCTTTCCGATCGCCTCGACATGGGTGAAGTAGTGCTTGATCGCGGCGCCCATGATGTTCACGACGCCTGCGTCTGCCGCCATGCTCGCGACGTAGCGGACGTCCTTCGAGGCATTGGCGATCGAGAAGCGGTGTGCCTCAGGGTCGCGGTCGACGGTGTATTTCATGAAGGTCTCGAAAAACCCGTTCGAGAGGCGCGAGCCGCCGATCACCTGCCGCACGGTCTGCGGCGCAAGGCCGACCTTGCTGCCCAGCACCACCGCCTCGGCATAGAGCGCGGCATAGCCCATGCCGATGAAGTTCATGATCAGCTTCATGCGATGGGCCGCGCCCACCGGGCCGATATGGGTGATGCTGCCGGCCCAGCAGTCGATCACCGGCTGCACCCGGGCGAAGACGGCATCGTCGGCGCCGACCATGGCGTCGAGCATCCCGGCCTCGGCCTCCTTCGGCGTGCGGCCAAGCGGCGCATCGACCATGTGCATCCCCGCCGCCTCGAGATCGGCGGCCAGCGCCACGGTCGAGACCGGATCGGCGGTGGTTGCGTCGATCACGATCAGGCCCTTGCGCCCGGCGGCGATGATCCCGTCCTCGGCCCGGATCACCGCCTCGACCTGCGACGAGTTCGGCAGGCACAGGTGGATGATGTCGCAGGCCTCGGCCATCGCCCGCGGGCTTGCCGCCTCGATGGCGCCGCGCGCCACCAGGTCGTCCACTGGCGCGCGGCTGCGCCCGCCCTTGACGTGCAGCACATAGCCGCCCTTGAGGATGTTGGCGGCCATGCCGTGGCCCATGGGGCCGAGGCCGATGAAGCCGATGACGGGTTTGTCGCTCATGTCCGATCTCCCGATCCGTTCACAGGCATGCCGTGATGCCGCCATCCACGAACAGGGTGTGCCCGTTCACGAAGTCCGAGGCCGGCGCGGCCAGAAACACGCAGGCGCCGATCAGGTCCTCGACCTTGCCCCAGCGCCCGGCGGGCGTGCGCTTGCGCAGCCAGGCCGAGAAGTCCGCATCCGCCACCAGCGCCGCCGTCAGTTCGGTCTCGAAATACCCGGGCGCGAGCGCGTTGCAGTTCAGCCCCTTGGGCGCCCAGTCGGTCGCCATGCCCTTGGTGAAGTTCACGACCGCCCCCTTCGAGGCGCAGTAGGGCGCGATCCCGGGGCGCGAGAGCGCGGACTGCACGCTGGCGATGTTGATGATCTTGCCGGCGCCCCGGCCGATCATGTGGCGCGCGACCGCCTGGCTGACATGGAAGATCGAGCCGACATTGGTCGCCATGATCTGCTCGAACTTCTCGGGCGGAAAGTCCTCGAGCGGCGCGCGGTGGGTCATGCCGGCATTGTTCACCAGGATGTCGATCGGCCCATGCCCGGCCTCGAAGCCGTCGATGGCCGCGCGCACCGCCGCGCCGTCGGTCGCGTCGAACGCCAGTTCCAGCACCTCGTGGCCCTGCGCGCGCAGCCGCGCCGCCGCCCCGGCCAGCCGTTCGGCGTTGCGCGCATTCAGCACGACACGCGCGCCATGCGCTGCCAGCCCGCCGGCCAGCGTGAGGCCGATGCCCTGCGACGAGCCGGTTATGAGGGCGGTCTTCCCGCCAAGATCGAAAAGCTGCATGATCCTCCCCTGCGCCGGCCCCCGAAGGCGGCACGAGCGACTTGATGCTTTCGCAAAATGGTATACCATTTACGCGGGCATGCAAGAGAGCTTTGCCCCTTGCCGGCACGGATGCGGCCGGGCGAGAGACCTGCACCAAAGGGGAAAGCGATGAAGGCGCTCTATGTCCACGGGGCGAAGGACCTGCGGCTCGGGACCTGCGCGCCCGCCGAGGTCGGTCCCGGCCAGCTCCGCATCCGCATGGCGCGGGGCGGCATCTGCGGCTCGGACCTGCATTATTACGCCGATGGCGGGTTCGGCAGCGTGCGCCTGCGCGAGCCGATGATCCTCGGCCACGAGGTGTCGGGCCATGTCGCCGAGATCGGCGCGGGCGTCACCGGCTTCGCGCTGGGTGATCTTGTCGCAGTCTCGCCGTCGCGGCCCTGCGGTGGGTGCCACTACTGTCTGCGCGGCCTGCCGAATCATTGCGAGCACATGGCGTTCTACGGCTCGGCAATGCCGTTCCCGCACATCCAGGGCGCCTTCCGCGAGGAGCTGGTGGCCGCGGCCCGGCAATGCGTGAAGGCCGACGGGCTGACCCCGGCCGAGGCTGCGATGGCCGAGCCGCTCGCGGTCGTGCTCCATGCCCTGCTGCGGGCGGGCCCGGTGCTCGGGAAACGGATCCTGGTGACCGGCTGCGGGCCGATCGGCGCCCTTGCGATCATGGCCGCGCGCCGGGCGGGCGCGGGCGAGATCGTCGCCACCGACATCAATGACGGCGTGCTCGACCACGCCCGGGCGGCGGGGGCGGACCGGGTGGCCAACACGCGCGCCGACCCCAACGCCCTCGGCCCCGACTGCGCGGGCAAGGGCAGCTTCGACGTGCTGCTGGAATGCTCGGGCGCGGCAAGCGCGCTTGCCGGCGGCATCGCGGCGCTTCGCCCGCGGGGCATCGTGGTCCAGCTCGGCATCTCGGGCGACATGACGCTGCCCATGGTCCAGATCACCGCCAAGGAGATCGACCTGCGCGGCTCGTTCCGCTTCCACGAGGAATTCCCGACCGCGGTCGGGATGATGCGCGCGGGCCTGATCGACGTGCGCCCGCTGCTGACCCACAGCTTCCCGCTGGGCGACCACGAGGCCGCGTTCCAGACCGCGCTCGACCGTAGCCGCGCGATGAAGGTGCAACTGGACTTCGCCGCATGCTGAGCTTCGCCGCCGCGGTGTTTCTGCTGATCGTGACGCCGGGGCCGGGGGTGCTGTCGACCGCCGGGGTCGGGGCGGCGTTCGGCTTCCGACCCGGTCTTCGCTATGTCGCGGGGCTGTTCATCGGCACGAATCTGGTTGCGCTCGCCGTCATCAGCGGGCTTGCCGCCGTGGTCTTAAGCCTGCCGGTGGTGCGCACGGTGCTGATGGCTGCCTCGGTCGCCTACCTGCTGTATCTGGCAGCGAAGATCGCCTTCGCCGGCTCGCGCATCGCCTTCATCGAGGCGGCGCGCGCGCCCGGCATCGGCTCGGGTCTTGCGCTCCAGGCGATCAACCCCAAGGCCTATGCCGTCAACACGGCGCTGTTCACCGGCTTCGCCTTCCATCCCGACAGCCTCGCCGCCGAGACGGCGATCAAGCTTCTGATCCTGAACGCGATCTGGATCCCGATCCATCTGGGCTGGCTTGGGGCGGGGGTCGTGCTGCATCGTCTGGACCTGGCGCAAGCGGTCCAGCGGCGGATCAATTACGGCATGGCGGCGGCGATGGTAGTCGTGGTTGCACTGGCCATCGCCTCCACCGTCCATCGGGGCGGCACTGCAACCGCCGACGACGATGCGCCCCGGATCGAGGTGACGGACAGGAAATGACCCAGCGACCCTATCACGGCATCTGGCCGGTGGCTCCCACGCCCTTCCACGACGACGGCAGCCTTGACCTCGAGGGGATGGCGCGGGTGCTCGACTGCATGATCGACCAGGGGGTCGATGGCATCTGCATCCTTGCCAATTTCTCCGAGCAGTTCCTGATCTCGGACGCCGAGCGCGAGACGCTGACGCGGCTCTCGCTCGCGCATGTCGCGGGCCGCGTGCCGGTGATCGTGACGATCAGCCATTTCGCCACGTCGATCGCGGTGGACCGGGCCCGGCGGGCAAAGGCGATGGGCGCCGACATGGTGATGATGATGCCGCCCTACCACGGCGCGCTTATGAGGGGCACCGCCGGCCAGACCTTCGAGCAATTCGCGCGGGTGGGCGAGGTCGGCATCCCGATCATGGTGCAGGACGCGCCGCTTTCGGGCGTCGATCTGCCGGTGCCGCTTCTGGTGCAGATGGCGCGCGAGATCGAGATGCTGAAACTTTTCAAGATCGAATGCCCCCAGGCTGCCGCCAAGCTGCGTCACCTGATTGCCGAGGGGGGCGCGGCGATCGAGGGGCCGTTCGATGGCGAGGAGGCGATCACGCTGCTCGCCGATCTCGATGCCGGCGCCACCGGCACGATGACGAGCGCGATGATCCCCGACCTGATCGGTCCCGTCGTGCGGGACTTTCTGACCGGGCGGCGCGGGGCCGCGATCGAGGGCTATGCCCGCATCCTGCCGGCGGTGAACCACGAGAACCGGCAATGCGGCTTTCGTGCCGCCAAGGCCGCGATGGTGGCGGGCGGGGTGATCGGCTCGGACTTCTGCCGCCACCCGATCCCGCCGCTGCACCCTGACACGCGGGCGATGCTGATCGAGCTGCTCCGCCCGCTCGACCCTCTTGTGCTGCGCTGGGGCAGGTGATGCCGGTCGCATCTGCGATGGCGGCCGCGACGCCCGTGCGCGGCGGCAGGCGCCGGGCCCCGGCTGCCCGGCCGGGTCGGGCGCGCATCGTCGGGGCGGCGTTCGAGCGCAGCGGCCCGCACGGTTCGGACCAGATGCCGCCCCAGGCCGGGCAATGACGGAGAGCCCCATGCTGCCGATATCGACCCCCGACCCCACGGCGACCCTGGTCGGCCGCGTCTGGCGCCCCGGCATCGGCCCGGCAGTGGTTGCGCTCAGGGGGGCGCGGCTGGTCGACATCACCAGCCGCGAGACGCCCACGCTCAGCGATCTGCTGGAACGCGACGACGCGGCGGCGTGGGTCCGCGGCGCCCCGGGCGAGGATGTCGCGTCGCTGGCCGATCTGGTCGCCGGCTCGACCGCGGCGGCGGACGTCGATGCGCTGCGCCTGCTGGCGCCCGCCGATCTGCAGGCGATCAAGGCGAGCGGCGTGACCTTCGCCGAAAGCATGGTCGAGCGGGTGATCGAGGAGCAGGCCGCGGGCGACCCCGCCCGGGCCGACGCGGTGCGCCGGCGCGTGCAGGGCGCGATCGGCGACAGCCTCGCCGGCATCGAGCCGGGCTCGGCCAAGGCCATGCAGGTCAAGGCCGTGTTGCAGGCCGAAGGGCTGTGGTCGCAATATCTCGAGGTCGGCATCGGCCCCGACGCCGAGGTCTTCACCAAGGCCCAGCCGATGAGCGCGGTGGGCTGGGGGGCTGCCATCGGGCTCCACCCGGACTCGACCTGGAACAACCCCGAGCCCGAGATCGTGCTGGCGGTCAACAGCCGCGGCCGCATCCTCGGCGCCACGCTCGGCAACGACGTGAACCTGCGCGACATCGAGGGCCGCTCGGCGCTGTTGCTGCCGAAGGCCAAGGACAACAACGCCTCGTGCGCCATCGGGCCGTTCCTGCGGCTGTTCGACCGGCATTATGCGATGGCCGACGTCGAGGCGGCCGAGCTGAAGCTGCGGGTCGCGGGGTCGGACGGCTTCGTCCTCGACGGCCATTCCTCGATGCGCCGGATCAGCCGCCGCCCCGCCGACATCGTGGCCCAAACCATCGGCCGCCATCACCAGTATCCGGACGGCTTCCTGCTGTTCCTCGGCACCCTGTTCGCGCCGATTCAGGACCGCGATGCGCCGGGGCAGGGCTTCACCCACAAGCTGGGCGACGTGGTGACGATTTCCGAGCCGAAGCTGGGGCATCTGGTCAACACCGTGCACCTGTCGACCGACTGCCCCGAATGGCGGTTCGGCACCGCGGCGCTGATGCGCAACCTTGCGGGGCGGGGGCTGCTGTGAGCGCGGCGCCCGCGAGCGGCGGCGACGACGGGCCCCGCGGAGGCCGGTTCCTCGCCATCGGCGAGTGCATGGTCGAGATGGCGCCGGCGGGCGACGGGCTGTTCCGGATGGGGTTCGCCGGCGACACCTTCAACACCGCCTGGTATGCGCGCCGCCTGCTGCCCGCCGACTGGAGCGTCGGATACGCCACCGCGGTGGGCGACGATGCGGTGTCGCGCGCGATGCGCGACTTCATGGCGGGCGAGGGCATCGACACGGCCGCCGTGCGCTGCATCCCGGGGCGTACGGTCGGCCTCTACATGATCCGGCTCGAGCACGGCGAGCGCAGCTTTTCCTACTGGCGCGGCCAGTCGGCGGCGCGCGCGCTGGCCGACGATATCGGCTGGCTTGACCGGACGCTTGCGGCGGGCGACCTGCTGTTCTTCTCCGGCATCACGCTCGCCATTCTGGGGCCCGAGGGCCGGACGGCGCTGGCCGGCGCCCTTGCCCGCGCGCGCGCGGCCGGCGCGCAGGTCGCCTTCGACACCAACCTGCGCCCGCGGCTGTGGGAGAGCGAGGCGGCGATGCGCGCGGGGCTCACGCTCGGCGGCTCGGTCGCCGACATCGTGCTGCCCTCGTTCGACGAGGAGACCGCGCTGTTCGGCGATGCCCGGCCCGAGGCGACGGTCGCGCGCTACCGCGACCTCGGCGCCGGGCTGGTGGCGGTGAAGAACGGGGAGGCCGCCACCCATGTCTGGTCGGCGCGCGAGGGCGCCCGCAGCTTCACCCCGCCCCGCGTGGCCCGGATCGT